>CAYRLD010000128.1:0-7139 GCA_964424925.1 uncultured Planctomycetales bacterium | reverse complement strand
GATTACGTCGATTGGTCTCTACTTTCCAGCCCATCTTTTTGGCCCCTTCGAGCATGATGCGGTTGCTCTCTCCAAAGGAGCTTTTATCGTGATAGTTTGATTGGATCGATTTCTCAATTTCTTTGAAAAGAGGCTCCAATCCTTCTGTGCCGAGCGTCGGATCCCCGGTCACCTTTTGCCACTGGTCGAGTACTTTCTCCGGTGTCCGCCACGTCATTCCCCCATTGATGACGGTCGACCCTCCAAGGGCGCGACCTTCTACGTAGGGGATGACCGGGTTTCCGTGAATCATTGTGGCACTGACATCGCGGTAGAGGCGGGGAATCGATTCGGTCAGGTAAGGATTGAAACTTGAGGTTGGATGGTACCCCCCTTCTTCTACGAAGAGGACATCGAGCCCTTCTTCGGCCAGTTCCGCGCCGGCAACCGCGCCTCCCGCTCCGGTTCCGACAACGACCACGTCGGTGTGGAAGGTCTGTTCTTTCCGGTAGTCTTCGTGGTTGAAGATCATACCGACATCTCCCGTCGTGCGATCTGCTTTCGAACGAACGCTCCGGGTGCGTAATTTAATTTTTTGTGTACCTCCGGTTGATCGAAATAGATCGAGAGGATTGTCGAGCGAACCCCGAGGAGGAGAAGCCGGTATATCGAATTTCCGCTCTCGGCCATTCGGTCGAGGTGCGTCTCTCCTTTTTCGCGGGGAAGGGTTTCGAGGCAGCGTGTATTTTTTCCCATCCAGATGGGAGACCAGTTGAGAACATGCATGGCGAGCATCATTCCGCGCGCCATAAGGGGGTTCATGTATCGCATGAGGCGTCGTGCATGAACTTCGATTCGATCGATCATTTCGGGAAGGGTCGGGTCGACCGGGCAGATCGCCCGAATCAACGCGCGGAAAACGGTACGGGTTCTCTGTCCCATCGGAAAGGGGTCGGCCAGTTTCCATCCATCGTTCGGGTGGCGCATCGCTTTGCCCGTCTTAAAAGAGACGTAGGGAATCATGCGTCACTCCCTTCGAAAGCGAGGAGGAGTCCTTCGAGCATGGCGAGCATCTTTGCATCGATCCCCTGGTAGTAGTCGCGGGTGATCTGGACCGCTTGTTGAGGATCTTTTTTCTCGAGCGCCCCAAGAACCTCCTCGAGGAAGCCCGGGTATTCCGGATGGAGGATCCAGAGGTCGGGGAAGCGAAGGATGAATCCCCGGTAGACTTCGAGAAAAGTATTCGCGGTCCAGCGGGTCGTAAGGGAGTGGGTCGCGTCGACAAGCGCCTGGTGCCATCGGAGATCTCCCCGTGCGAGCTTCACCTGCTGACCCCCTTCGAAGAGCGCTTTCTGTTGGTCGGTCAATGCGCGAAGCCGGTCGAAGTCGATCGGCTCGGCCCGTTCGGCGGCGATCTTCATGATCATCTCAAGAACCGACGCACGGGTAATGAGAAGATCTTTGAGCATCGCGAGCCGTTCGTTGTTGTCGGAGGCGTGCTCGAGGAAGGGGCCGATCAGTTCGATGTGGGCTCTCTTCCGAAAGTTTTCGATCCGGACGCCACTTCCGTGGCGAACGGTGACGAGGTGGCACTGCTCCAGTTTTCGAATCGCTTCGCGAAGGGTGTTTCGGTTTGTTTCGTATTCGAGGGCGAGATCCCGCTCGGGGGGAAGTTTGTCTCCCGCCTTCCACTGGTCTGAGAGAATCTTCTTTTTCAGGTCTTCGAAGATCGTGTCGGCGAGGCTTTGGCTTTTAATTTGTGTCTTCATAATTGGTTTAACCACATTGGTTAAACCAGTTTAAGTCGGTTATGTCAAGGTTTCAAGGCCTTTTCATTATAATAGGGGGGATATTAGCCGAAAAGCAGGTTCGAGAGCGGGATTCCGACCAGGTATGAGAATAGGTTTGCGATCAACGCGGTAATCATGCCCCGGGCGAGTCTCTTCCCGAGGGGTCCTCGGAGGAGAGCGGTCAAAATCAATCCCTCGGTGAGCCAGATCAGGATTTCAGCGACGTAGATCCAGCCCTCGAAGGTGAGCACTTTTGGGGCGACAAACCAGAGGCACGGGTGGGTTGTCAGATTGAGCAGAAAAACGGTCCGGAGGATCCAGGTTCCCTTGCGTGGAATACCGAATGCGTAAATCGGTAATTCGAGCGCACAGGTCCAGACGAACGCGATAAACCAGGCGAAGACGATCATCTTTTTACCAGCCAGTGTGCGGCCATGGCGATCTCAAGCCATCCGTGGAAGAAGACGACCGACAGGTACATTTCGCGCGTACCGGATGGATTGAGGAGTCCCAGAAGGGGAACGAGCAGCGTTAATCCGATCGCAATCCCAAGGCCGGTCGGTCCGAAATCAACAAGCAGGCTGCGCATATCGCGCCGAAAAGTGGTGGGGCTTTCCCTGGGCTCAAAAGTCTTACTTCCAGGGATCAAGCGGAGCCAGACGATGTAATGAACCGATTGGGCGAAGGCGAAGATGAGGACCAGTTTTAAGGCCATGTTCTCGGGAAGTCCCGGAGCTAACGCGTGGGTCATCTCGCCGAGAGTGAGTCCGCCTACCGCGCCGAGGCCACCGATCATTCCGACGAAAGGATCGAGAAGCCCCGAAGCGAGGAGGACGACACCTCCGAGAAACATTCCGCCTACCGCCCAGGTACACCGTTTGGAAGCGCCGCTGCTTCGAGACCAGGCGACCCAAAGCGCGAACGCCACAAAGTTGTGCAGGTGCGCCATGCCGAGGGAGACCATTCGAGGGGACATCATGCCGATCATCGTTATCCCTGCGATCGCCGCGACGAGGGCGAGCTGCAGTCGGGTGCGTCCCCGGGCGAGAACGACCGCCGCACTTAACGAGAGGATTCCGAAGAGAACTTCTATCCGGGGAACGGAGAGAACACCGGCGATGAACAGGACCCGGAAAATCGTCATCCCGACGAGGGGCGTGATGACGCCGAGCATCGCGATCCGTTCGACCCGGGTGGGGGGGCGCAGGATCAGGTAGCGAACATCGGCGAAGACGTGAGGAACGCCCAAAAGGAGCGGAGCGAAGAGCAAGAGCCAGACGGGAGCCACCACCGTGAGCGTAAGCGCCACAGCCATATGGATTGCCGCCAGGACAGCGAGCCGCGCATGGCGGTCGCTTACGAGACGGGGGGCGAGTCCGAGCCGGACCGTCGCCCTCCATACCTCTCGACGGAGTTGATCGGCACTATTTAGGATGAGATCCATTTTTCTTCCTGGATCTCATGAAGAGCCACGTTGTGGTACTTCCTAAAATAAGACCGATGGCGAGTGCGGAGATCTCCGGGTGGATTTCGATCCCCTCCCAAAACGTCTCCACTTTCTCCCCAAAGGTAGGGTCGGGTATGACATCGGCCACCGCCTGCCGGGCGGTAAACAAGAGGGCGACAGCGGCCCAAAAGAGAGGTTTCATCTCTACGATCTCCCCAAAGCAAGTGGTGTTATTCGGGATCCGATTCATTCCGCCGGACCCGGAGAACCATGAAACTTCCGAAGCCCAGTACCAGAACACCGGCGGCCAATCCGAAGATCATGTTCTTGTTTCCGGTTTCGACCACCACTTCCTTTTCTACCGGCTGGGGGTTCGCCTTTTTCTCTTTGGGCGGTGCGATATCCCGGTCCCGGGTAATTGGGGGAAGGTCGGCGGAGGGTGCCTCGACCGGAACGGTTGTTGGAACTGGTTTCTGTGGCTTATAGACTTTTCTCGGGGGGGCGATATCCGCCATAGCGAGGTTGCCTGCGATCAGCGTCGCGATGAGCGTTAAAAACAGGTGATTCATCTTTCCTCCATATGCTCTTCAATCTTGTTCGGTTCTCTTTTGACGTAGGGGATTCGGGAAGGTTTCCGAAAAAATGTATTTCCGGGTCATTTTTTGGCGGGGCTTATAAACGGGGAAAAGCGGCTCCTGTCGAAAAGGGGGAAAAGAGGGGCAACTCTTTGATCATTCGATCCTCCCACGGACGATCGGGCGGGTGTGTGTTTCAGGGAGGGATCGCTCCGTACAACCAGGCGCCCGCTCCCAGGAGTGTGAGGAGAAGCGCCATAGAGTAAAGAGTGACCTTTTTACGCTTTTTCATCTGGGTTCTCCTTTTCGCTTTTGACGCGGAAAGGGTGGGGGCGGTTCCGGGAAAAAGAAAATTACCGGGTCTCTTTCCAGAATCGCCCGAGGAGGTTGGCCGATACTTTTCGGCGGTATTCCCGGGTTGAGCGGAGGTCGTCGATCGGATTGATCTCTTTGAGCAGGGTCTCTTGCGCCTTTTCGATCGAGCCGCCCGAAGCGAGAACCGATTCCGTTTTGGGAAGGCGGATCGTTGTCGCCGCGACACTCCCAAGAGAGAGCCTCGGCTGGTCGGCACGAACCCCCGCCATCACGATCTTCGAGATCGCCTGCGCTGCGCGGGTTCCCACTTTGCGGAACCACTGCTTTCCCACGACCGGCGGCAACTCGATCGCCGCGATCAGTTCGTCTTTTCGTAAAACGCTCTGCCGGTATCCGGTATAGAACTCGTTGAAGGGAACCCGCCTCGTTCCATCCAGACTTTTGAGGACGAGAATCGCGTTGGCAACCGCGAGAACCGGAAGGGAATCCCCGGCGGGAGAACCGTTCGCAATGTTTCCTCCGAGTGTGCCGCGGTTCTGGATCTGTACGCCGCCCACTTCGAGAGAGGCTTCGACTAACATAGGCAACCGTTTTTGTACGCTCTTGTTTCGCACCATCTGCGTATAGGTGGTGAGCGCGCCGATCGAAAGCGTTTTGCCCTTTACTTCGATCTTTCGCAGAGCATCGAGATTCCAGAGGTTGAGAAACCGCTTCGGTTGTAACGTTCCGAAATTGACATCGACATAGACGTCGGTGCAGCCGGCGATCGGGGTGAGCGACTTCTCTTCGCGCAACATCCGAAGGGCATCCCGCAGCGACTTTGGTTGCAAGAGTTCCAGTTCACTCGTTGCGGTTCTCATGACTTTTTCACCGACCGGTAAATGGCCGAATAGCCGGTACATCGGCAGAGGTTTCCGGCAAGCCCCGTTTTAATCTCTTCGAGTGTCGGCTTGCGACCGAGCTTGAGCGCCATCATGATCATGCCCGGGGTACAGATCCCGCACTGTGCTCCCCCTTCGGTGACGAACGTTTTCTGAAGAGGGTGCCGGACCCCTTCGATCGTGGTCACCTTTGCGCCGGCGACCTGACCGACCGGAACGAGGCAGGAGCAGACCGCTTCGCCGTCGATGATCACCGTGCACGCACCACACTCTCCTTCGCCGCACCCCTCCTTCGTTCCTGTTAATGCGCACTCTTCGCGGAGAACGTCGAGGAGTCGCTTCGCCGGATGGGTGTCGACCGAAACTTTCTTTCCGTTCAGCTGGAAATGCATGGCGCCTCCATCAACCGTTCCGGGGTCGCCGGAATCGATCGCACGTCGAGATTGAGGTGTCGAATGGCGTTAACGACCGCCGGGGGAGCGCCGTCGATCGGCATCTCGCCGACCCCTTTCGCCCCGTACGGCCCGTGGCGGTACGGATTCTCCACAACCACGACATCGAAGTCGGGCGTATCTTTCGTTGTCGGAATGATGTAGTTCGTGAGCGATGCGTTTGCCATCTTTCCGTCGCGCATCACAACATCTTCGAGAAGGGCGTACCCGACCCCTTGCGCCGATCCCCCTTCGATCTGTCCGACAACCTGGACCGGGTGGATCGCCTTGCCGATATCCTGGACGGCGGTAAATTTTGTCGGGCGAACTTCGTATGTGTCCGGATCAAATTCTACTTCGGAGACGTCACACCCCCATCCGTACGTGCCGTACGCATGGCCGCGATAGTTCTTTTCATCCCAGACAATCTCGGGCGGCTTCTCATATTTTTTGGTGATGACGAGAGGTCCATGTTTCTTGAGGTAAGCGGCCGGCGTCATTCTGCCCAGTTTCTTTTTCATTTCGGCCGCGCACCGCTGGAGAATTTTTCCGACGACCATGCAGGTTCGTGATGCGACGGTGGGGCCGCTGTTGGGGACGAGCCCGGTATCCGCTTCGGAAACTTCAATCCGGTCGTAGGGGAAACCAAGAGAGTCGGCGACAATCTGGGCGAGCATCGTGCGGGTTCCCTGGCCGATCTCGGTGTTGGCGACAAGAATGCGTGCGCCTCTTTTTGTCAGCTCGAGCGACGCTTCGCTCGCGAGCATCACTTCTCCGATTCCGGTAAAGCCCGAGCCGTGGAAGAAGAGGGAGAGTCCGATCCCTTTATTTTTCCCGGCGTACGATTTTCGTTTCTTCCGGAAGTTTGATTTCTCTACCGCTTTTTTTAATACGGTCAGAGCGCTGCAATCTTTTCCGAGTTTCTGTCCGGTCGCGGTGGTGTCGCCGGCGCGGAGAGCATTCTTCTCGCGCAGTTTAACCGGATCGATTCCGAGTGTCTCGGCGATCCTCTCCATATGCACTTCGGTCGCGAATTGTGTTTGGGGTGCGCCGAATCCGCGGAATGCTCCATTGGGTGGCGTGTTGGTCATGACCGCGTTGCCGGTAATGCGAATGTGATCGCATCGATAGGGACCCGAAGCGTGCAGCACGCCGCGGGAGAGGACGACCGGGCTGAGGGTGACGTACGCGCCCCCGTCGAAAAGGACATCGACCTCCATCGCCGTGATCGTTCCATCTTTCTTGAGTCCCGTCTTCAGATGCATTCTTCCCGGGTGTCGTTTGGTGGTTGCGACCATATCTTCTTCGCGGTCGTAGATCATCTTGACCGGTCGCCCCGATTTCAGGGCGAGAAGAGCGGCGTGGGCGGCGATGACGGAAGGGTAGTCTTCTTTCCCCCCAAAACCTCCCCCGGTCTCTTCCTGGACAATCCGGACATTCTCTTCGGGCATTCCGAGGAGTTTTACGATCGACTTATGTACGTAGTAGGGGCACTGCATTGAGCCATGAATCGTGATGCCATCCTTCTGGGGAACGGCGATCACCCCATTCGTTTCGATATAGACATGTTCCTGATGCCCGACGTGGTAGGTGCCTTCGATAATGGCGTCGGCCGCCCGGAACCCTTTCTGGATCGAACCTTTCTCGATCAGGATCTTTTTGAAACTCTTCTTCGACTTTTCGGGGTCGAAGAGCGGTTTCGATTTTTTGTATTCAATCTT
>CAYRLD010000127.1:0-7151 GCA_964424925.1 uncultured Planctomycetales bacterium | reverse complement strand
GGGTGGGTGATCAGGAGAGGGTTGTTCCGCAGGAAGGTCTTCCACACTCTTTTGCGAAGAGACTAAAGGAGCCGCCGCAACCAGGGGACCTTTCTTATCCGCGATTCTCAAATAAAGAAATGCCGCGAGAAGGAGAACAAGAAGACTGATCGCGAAAAAAGGCCAAGAACTATTTCTCTCGGCGTGAACTTCGTTCATGCCGCACCTCTATTTCTTTGCCTTTTTCAACCACTGCATTTTTGCGAGGATGAAAAGAATCTTCTTTTGATTTTCTTTGTAGGTTTCCTGATCGCCGGTAATGGTGACAATCGCAAGTTGATTCTTATCTTTCTTGTTCACGAAGAAATATTGACGCAAATAGGTTTTTCCACCATTACGACCACTGTCGTCGAGTTCCACTTCAATATACTGAGCCTTGGGACGTCCCGCGCCGGGGAACTTTCGCGCGACGTTGATCTTGGTGGTCACCTTTCGCCCCTGGATTGGCTGCCCGTTCTGATCGGTTCCGTATCGCTTCACCTGATTGGTCGCCATTTCTTCAATCTTGGGAAAAGCTTGATTTTCCTGTTTCTCGTTCACCATCACTTGAACACCGCAATCGTTTAGACGGTGATAGACAATGGCAACCGTACCGGAAAAGAAAACACTATCGCCCTCTTCCGGCTTCTTACATCGCCACTCTTCACCCGAAGGACGAACAAGGACAATCCCGGTCGTCTCATCGTGAACATAACGGGGCTCTTTCTTCTGAGCCTCGACAAGAGCAGGAAGAGCAAAGGAGAAAAGAGTGAGCCAAAGAATTGTTTTCATGGAATAGATTACCTCTCTTATAGAATCTATCAGATATACGCCTCGGCGACCGATTCGTTCGGCAAAAAAGATCGCCTAGCTTTTCGCTTCGCGGCCGGAAACCCCATCGAGCGCCTGATGGACCGCCTTGGCGGCTTCTTCAATCTCCGCTTCACTTCCAGACAGGTAAAGCCGTCCAAATGCACCGGAGAACCGGCAATCAATCAAATCGACCGGAGAAGCTTTTTCGGCCTCATTCGCCGCAAACATCGCATACCCCGCAGGATGAACTTCGAGGATATACATCGTCTTGCCTGGAAGGAACATCTCACCAAACCGTACCCGGTTAATGAGCATCGCTTGGTAGTCACTAATCTGGGTGATAATTTCACTCGTCTTAATTTCAGGCTTAATCCGATCGTCCTCAGTAAGACCGATCTGTTGAAGAACCTGTGTTCCCGCTTCCTGAACTTCGGCCTGGGAAGCGTGATGGTATTCGAGAACCCCAAAGGCCCGCTCAACGATCTGAATAGCAGGTCGGACGGCGGTCCGTTTGACCGCCACATCGGTAATCCGATTGATCGCGATCCCAGGCGCGACCTCGATCAACATCGCGGCATCCCGTGTAATAGGAAGGTATCCCTTCGCAATCGTACAGAGATAGCTCGTCAGCTGTGGCTGTAGAGAGTCGAGAAAGATGAAACTCCGAAGATCGACGCTGGCCATCTACGCTATTCCTTTTCCGCCGAATCCCGGGTCCAACCAGAAGTGGCAGGAAGAATCTGCTCCACTTCGCTGTGGGGTCTCGGAATGACATGGATCGATACGAGTTCGCCAACACGCTTGGCGGCAGCGGCACCGGCGTCGACCGCAGCTTTCACCGCACCCACTTCTCCACGAACCATAACGGTAACATATCCGCCCCCGATCACTTCTTTCCCGATCAACGTCACTTTCGCGGCTTTGACCATGGCATCGGAAGCCTCTACGGAACCGACGAGGCCCCGTGTTTCAATCATTCCAAGTGCAATTTTGCTCATTAATTTCTCCCTGCGTTTCGTCGGTATTGTACGCCGACCCTTAAAGTGGTCAAGCGATAATCATTCAAAATTAAACCGCCCCCTTTAAAGGGCCCCTAGATCCTTCCTCCGTCCGTTATAAACGATCGTCTTTGCCGGCTCTCGCGGAGTTGAAGGGGTCGAAGACTTTGCACTTCCCGAAGAAGAGGCCTTTTCCTGAAACGGAACAAAGTCGGAAACGACCGCTTCAGAAACTTTCATCGTCGGAGAGAAAGCATCATCCCGAATATCGAAAGCTAATCTCTTTACATTAATAAGGTTGTGAGGACCGATGTTGTCGGCACTTACGTTTCCACCAGAAGTCCCGCATCCAAGAGACATGGAGGGGAAAAGTCCCGTGGAGTAGCCGATGGCTCCAAACGTAGCTGGGGTATTAACGCAAAGCCTATAGGCAGGCTTTTTCATCGCGAACTCCATGATTACTTCTTGATTCCGGGAATGGATGATCAACGTATGCCCCATCCCGCCAAAACGGAGAACTTCGAGACAGGATTCACACGCCCTTTTCCAATCGGGAGCGACCATGTACCCAAGAAGGGGAGCCAAGACCTCTCTGGAAATCGGTTCTTCGGGGCCAATGCTACCCAGAGGGACAAGAAGAACGGTCGTATCTTCGGGAATCTCAAATCCGGCCATCTTCGCGATCTTTACCGCCGCAATCCCCACAACGGCTGGATTCATCAGTGGACCCTTCAGACAAACCTTCTCAAGCAGCTTCTTCTCGTCGGGATTGACAAAATAGGCTTTCTGACGCCGGAATTCAGCACGAACCTCCTCGTCAATGCCCGCCTCGACAACCGCCGTCTGCTCTGTTGCACAGACCGTTCCATAGTCGAAAAGCTTACTCTCAATAATATTCGATACCGCACGTTTAATATCAGCGCTCTTCTCTATATATACAGGGCAGTTTCCGGGACCCACCCCAAAAGCCGGCTTTCCGCTCGAATACGCTGCGGTCACGATCCCTTCCCCTCCTGTAGAGAGAATGACACTCGTATCCCGGTGCTTCATTAATTCGTTCGTTCCATCGAGACTGACGGTGGTCATCCAGCCGATCGATCCCTGCGGAAGACCCGCCTTGAGACCCGCTTCCAGGCAGATCCGGGCACTTTCGGAGATACATTTGACAGCACGGGGGTGAGGAGAGATGACAATCGTGTTTCGCGATTTGATCGAAATCAGAATCTTACAGATCGCTGTGGAGGTCGGATTCGTGGTCGGAATAATCGCGGCGACCGTTCCCATCGGCTCAGCGATCTCAAAAACCATACGCTGCTCGTCCCGACTGATGATTCCGGCCGTTTTAAGGTCCTTCATCGCATCCATCAGATTCCGGGTACAGAACTCATTTTTGATCTTTTTGGAGTCCGCACGCCCAATTCCGGTCTCATCCACCGCTAACTGCCCCAGATAGGCTGCCTGTTTGAAGGCCGCATCTGCAATGGCAGAACAGATGTCATCTACTTGCTTCTGGGTAAAGTTGTTCAACTCCTCCTGAGCCCTTTTGGCCTTAGAGAGGATATCGCGTGCCTGTTGTATCGATTCGAGATCTTTGTCCATAAATCCCCGCAGATTATCTTATTCCGGTCGCTTTTCGGACTACCGCCACGAGAGTATCCTTGTCCGCCTTGGAGATATCCCGCCCGCTCAAGGTAACCCGAGGCAATGCCCGAGCCAATTTTCGAAGTTCCGCAACAGTTAGGGTCTCCGGATCAAAGCTACGAAGAGCCCCAGAGGGATTCCAGGGAGGAATCCAAACCCACTCCGGAGTGGGTAGAATCGCTTCAATCTGGGAATCGGGCTTCGCGATCATATGGACCGAAAGCAGTTCCCCGACTCTCTTGGCCGCCATCGCACCCGAATCGAGCGCGGCTTTGACCGCTCCGACCTCTCCTCGGCAAAAAACCGTAGAATGACCGCCCCCGACATACTCCTTCCCAAGAAGAAGGACCGTGGAGGCTTTCACCATGGCATCCGAGGCTTCCAGCGAGCCTACAAGGCCTCGAGTCTCGATCATTCCCAGTGCATTTCGATGTGGTTTTCGGCTCATAGAGGGCCGGGATTCTATCACACGCCAGACACAATCGTCAAAGAACAAATGGAACCCGATCGGATTTTGACCTCTGGGAAAAATGTCTTTTCAGATAGAGAGAAGATGCGGTTGGTTTCGCTTGACACGCCAACCTTTTTTGATAATGTATCCATTCCTTTGAGCCCCTCCAAGGAGAGCGTTTGGCTATGAATACAGAAAAATCAGAAGAAAACCGGGCACGTCGCCGTTCGGCAACCGGATTGGTAACGAGCGATGCGATGCAAAAAACGATCACCGTTCGACTAGAGCGGCGGATTAAACACCCTGCGTTTGGAAAATACCTTCGTCGTGGAACGACTTGTAAAGTTCACGATGAGAAGGAGATCGCCAAAGTCGGCGACATTGTTGAAATTATGGAAACGCGACCGATCTCTAAAACCAAAAACTGGAGACTGGTGAGCGTGGTAAAATCTCAGGACAGTGCGAAAGAGACGAAAAAGGAAGCGGAAGCAACCTCATGATCCAACTGAAATCAGTCCTAGACGTCGCCGATAATACGGGCGCAAAACGATGCGGATGTATCCAGGTTCTAGGGGCATCCAGACGTCGTTACGCTCATGTAGGCGATATCATCGTCGCGTCTGTTAAGAAGTCAATGCCGGGCGCTGCGGTAAAACAAGGGGATGTTGTTCGGGGAGTTGTTGTCCGAACCAAGCATGCCATTCGAAGAGAAGATGGAACCTATGTCCGTTTTGACAAGAACGCGATGGTCCTTCTTGATGCAGATGGTAATCCGAGGGGAACAAGAATATTCGGCGCGGTACCCCGCGAACTGCGCGCTAAATTCATGAAAATTATCTCTCTCGCGGCTGAGGTGGTGTAATCGCCATGCACGTACGAAAAAATGACATCGTAAAAATTAAAACGGGCGACGATTCCGGGAAGACCGGAAAAGTTCTCGATGTAAACGAAGAGACGGGCCGGGTTCTCGTTGAGGGAGTCCACTTTGTCTGGAAACATCTCCGTCGAAGTCAACAACACCCTCATGGAGCTCGAATTCAAAAAGAAGCCCCTATTGAGGCTTCGAATGTTGTGATTCTTTGTCAGTCCTGTAATAAGCCAACCCGCGTTAGCCGGCAGAAGCTTGAGCAGCAAAAAGGAGGGCGCGTCCGCATTTGCAAAAAGTGCAAACAAGCGGTGACGCCAGAAGCGTAATCATGTCACGTTTACACGAAAAATACAAAACTGAAGTCATCCCAGCCCTCAAAGAGAGTCTAGGGTACAAAAATGAGCTCGCCCTTCCCCGCCTCGATAAGATCGTTATCTCCATGGGAATTGGCAGAGCCATCGAAAACAAAAACTTGATCTCAGCCGCTGAGAAAGATCTCATACGCATTGCCGGCCAAAAACCGGCCACCTGCCAAGCGCGCAAATCCGTTGCTGGATTCAAACTCCGACAGGGGCAGAATATCGGCCTGAAAGTGACCCTTCGGGGAAAACGAGCTTACGAATTCCTCGACAGATTGATCTCTCTTGTCATTCCGCGTCTGCGGGATTTCAGAGGACTCTCTCCCAAATCATTTGATCATGCAGGAAATTACAACATGGGAATCTCGGAGCAGGTGGTCTTCCCCGAGATAAATCTGGATGAAGTTGAATTCGTCCAGGGAATGAATATTACGATTGGTGTCCGAGCCAGAACAAAGGATGACTCCTACCATCTTCTGAAACAACTCGGGTTCCCCTTCCGGGAAGCATAGAGGAGAGAATGGCAAGTCTTCGTTGGGTCGTAAAACAGAAACAAGAACCAAAATTTAAGGTTCGAGGATATAACCGATGCCAGTTGTGCGGGCGTCGTCGCGGGTACCACCGCAAGTTTAAGGTATGCAGACATTGTTTCCGGCTTCTCGCCAGCAAGGGAGAGATCCCAGGCGTCCGGAAAGCAAGCTGGTAATATTTATTCTTTCTAGGGTGTAAAATCCAATGGCAAGCCACGATCCACTTGGCGACATGCTCGCTATGCTCAAAAATGCGAACACGCGGGGCCTTCAAAAGGTTCAGCTCCACCACTCCAACATGAAGGAACATGTTGCTCAGGTACTCAAAAAAGAAGGATACCTGGCGGATGTTCGAGTTGACGAAGTGGAAGGAAAGCGGGGAACTCGCAAATATCTTCATATCGCCATGAAATACGATGCCGACAGAGGAAAAGCGCTCACAGATTTGAAGCGGGTTTCCAAACCTGGACGGCGGATCTTCCGTGGTGCAGATAGTCTCGGAAAAGTTCAGGATGGCCTGGGTATCTCGGTCATCTCTACTTCCCATGGAATCGTAAGCGACCGGGAAGCAAAATCGAAAAATATTGGTGGCGAAATTTTGTGTAAGGTCTGGTAAGAAATGTCCCGACTAGGAAAAACGCCCGTCGCTATTCCCGAAAAGGTAAAAATCAACGTATCTGGGAATACGGTTGCGGCAGAAGGCCCAAACGGAAAATTGTCCCTTGAATTCCGCTCAGAAGTTGCTGTAGCGGTTGAGGACAATAAGGTTCTCGTAACCCGATCTTCTGACCAGAAACTGGTCAAAGCCCTGCACGGGACGACCCGTGCCCATATTGCAAACATGATTACCGGGGTCACAAAGGGTTTTGAAAAGGCTCTTGAGATCAACGGTGTTGGGTATAACGCGAAAGTCCAGGGGAATAAACTCGTTATGATTCTCGGGTTTTCGCACCCTGTCGAACTAGAGGTTCCGCAGGGCTTGAAAGTACAATGCCCTTCCGCAACTTCGGTTACGGTGAATGGACCTGATTGCCAAATGGTAGGCGAATTCGCATCGAAAGTACGGCGCTCTCGACCTGCTGAGCCGTACAATCTCAAGGGTATTAAATACAAAGACGAAGTGGTTCGCCGGAAAGCGGGTAAATCCTTCGTTACGGGAGCAAGCTAAAGATGGGACAACTCAGATCATCGGAAGTAAGAAAGTGGGAACGGCGGCAGCGTAGGGCGTGGCATGTTCGGTCTACCGTCTATGGGACCGAAATTCGTCCGCGTCTTTCCGTCTACCGCTCGAACAAACATTTCCACGCCCAGATCATCGATGACCAGAAAGGGACAACCCTCGCTGCAGCGTCCACAACCATGAAAGAACTTCGAGATGAAGTTAAGAACGGTGGAGGGATAGAGGCTGCGGAAGTCGTCGGATCCAAACTGGCGGAAATCGCACAAGAAAAAGGAATTAAAAAGGTCGTCTTT
>CAYRLD010000126.1:0-7162 GCA_964424925.1 uncultured Planctomycetales bacterium | reverse complement strand
AAAATTTATAGTGATCACCTGAATGAGCCCCTGGAACAAAAGTAGACCAGATCCCAGTGGACCCATCTTGAACCATCCGGTTCGCGCCCTCCTCCCAATTGTTAAAGTCCCCTACAACGGAAACGGACCTCGCCCGAGGTGCCCATACAGCAAAGGAGCACCCTTTTTGGTCATCAATCTCATCAAGGTGAGCCCCTAACAGGTCGACCCAGGGGTGGTACGGTTCCACCTCCTCTGTAGATACTGGGACCATCGGGGAGATCGATTTCTGTTCTTCCCCCCTGAGAAATAGGTCCGCACCGGAGCCCATCTCCGGCAGGTTACTTTTCGCCTCCGCCAGAATCTCCAGAAACTCTGTTCGAGGAGAACTCGCCCCCAGTGCATCAAGATCATCCAGAAGCCGAGCCGCCCTTTTCATGACCAGGAGCGACTCAAGGCCGGATAATTCCGAAAAGAACCATCCGCAACTGGTATACATGGCGAGGGACTGCTTCTGCATCTCTAAGAGAGCTTGAAGCCGTTCCTCTTTTGCCCCCCCCGCGATATACCGGTCTCGAATCTCCCAGGCGTTATCCCCGACCGCTTCTTCGAAAAATTGTGCCGCGCGATCTCTGAGAAAGTCGAGAGACTTCCGAAGAGGAGCCCTCCACTCTTGGGTCCATCCATCCGGCCCCCCCGCATGACAACCACAATGCTCTCTCCACCTTCCGAGTCCGTGCGCACAACTCCAGGAAGAGCCTCCCGGAACGAGTTCGATTTCATGGAAAGGAGGATTCTTCTCTACGTACGCTCCATAATTGGTTACCTCGAAGCCGCATCTTTCTGCCTCTCGATAGAGAACTTCGGAAAGAAAGCCCTCCCCCCGAGGAAAGTGATGTCCGTAGGTCTCTCCATCGGTGGCCAGATGAACAAACCCTTCTCGCCCCTCTAGAAAAGAGCGGGAAGAAGTGAGCCCCCCGCCAAACGCGATCGAATGGGCCAGGGCTCCATCATAGAAAAAGAGATCCATAAACCGACCAGACCCATCTCTATGAAAGAATCGATAAGGGCGCGTAGGATCGATATCCCCCTCACTCCACTGTTCCTCTCCAAAAGCCCGAAACCGACCCGCCTGTTGAGGACTCAGAACAACATACCGAAGAGATTCATCGATCAGGTCTTCGAGAGTCGCCTCATCACAGGCCGTCTCTGGGAGCCAAAAGGATTCCGACTTCCGTTCAAATCTTTTCTCAAAATCTTGAAGCCCCCACCGGATGAGGGTTTTCCGATCCCGTTTATTGCAAAGGGGAAGAATCGCATGGATATAAGCATGGGCCATCGCATTTCCATGCCCCCCATTCTCCCGGACACTATCCCGGTCCGCTTCGAGAATGCTGCGATACGTACGCGGATGAAACCGCTCTACCCACTCCAACAGAGTCGGCCCAAAATCAAAACTCATCCGCCGGTAATTGTTCACAACTCGATCATCCAGTCGAACACGTGCATTGGCGGCATAACATTCGTGGTGAATTCTTTCGTTCCAGTCCGAAAAGGGATGAGCACTCTCTTCCCGGTCGATGCGACCGGTCCAGGGATTCTCTCGAGGAGGTTGATAAAAATGTCCATGAAGAACAAGAGTGTTCATGGACGACCCTTCAAGACCGCGAGCATAATTCGATGCAGATCACGATTCGCAACCAGAATTTCCCGGCCCTCCAGTTGCGCGGCCTCCCCTTGGAAGTCAGAAATAGTCGCCCCCGCCTCCTGACAAAGAAGGGTCCCGGCCGCAACATCCCACGGAGCAAGCCCCATTTCCCAGAAGCCGTCATAGACCCCTGCCGCGGTCCAACAGAGATCGAGAGCCGCCGACCCGAGCCTCCGAACCGCCCGAGTCTTACGCATGAAATCCCCAAAATATTTCAAGTTATGCACTTTCGGTTTCATCGCATACGGAAAGCCGGTGCAAACAAGAGATTCTCCAAGTGTGGTCGTAGAAGAAACCTTTAATCGCGTACGGTTTCGAAAGGCTCCTTTCCCTCTCTGAGCCCACCAGAGATCATCCAAAGAAGGATGATAGATCACACCGACTTCCAGTCTCCCCCTGTATTCGAAAGCGATCGAAACGGAATAGATCGGAAGACCATGCGCATAATTGGTGGTCCCATCGAGTGGATCGATATACCAGCGGCCCCCTTTTCCCTTATGACGACCACTCTCTTCGGCCACGATCTCATGATCGGGGAAAGAACGATGCAGAGAGGAAAGAATGAGCTTTTCACTCGCATGATCCATCTCTGTGACCAGATTCCCCTTCCCCCCTTTGAAGGAGATCTCGCGACGATCCCGTTCCCGAGAATGAAGAAGGCGTCCAGCCCGGCGGGCCACCCTTTTGGCGACCGCCAGAGCGCGATCACTCAAGGTTGGCATGGCGACGCTCGATCCTCCGGAAAGGAACACTCATCTCTTGCATCAATTGGAGGGTAACCCCATCGAGATAGAGAAACAGGACCTGTTCGAAAAGGGAGCGTGCGGGTTGCTTCGTCTTCTTTCCCCGCTCCAAGGGTGCGGGGATAAAAATAACCTGGTTCGCAAGCCGGGCGAGAGACGATGTTCGCTTTCCTGTGAGCGCAACAACGCGGGCCCCTATCTTTTTCGCTTTTCGTGCCATATAGAGAGGAAACAAGGTGGACCCTGTTCCCGAACAAGCCACCAACAGATCCCCACGACTCGCACCCGGAGCCGTAATCTCATCCGCCAAGTGGACTTCCATACCGATATGCATCAACCGTTGGCCGAATGCTTTGACAACAAGCCCGCTGCGACCCACGCCGGTAATGTAGACTCTTTTCGCCCGCTTGAGTTCGGCACAGAATTTTTTCGAATCTTGGTCTTCCAGTTGGGGAAGGACCTGAGAAATCTCTTCGAGAATTTGCAAAGAATATTTTTTCATTCGATCACCAGTCGGGCCGCATCATAGGTAGGACCCTCAATACAGATCCGCGAATATTGCCAATCATCCCCGTCTTTCACTTTGACCACACAAGCCCCGCAGGCCCCAAGAGCACACCCCATCCGACGCTCCATACAGACTTCACACGGAAGATCTTCTCTCCGCGCGATACGAACGACCGCATTCATCATAGGATCGGGTCCACAGGTATACAGCATGATCGACTCTCGGTCGAGTTGAGGCAACCATTTCTCTACGAGGTGGGTCACCAATCCCTTTTCCCCTCTCGATCCATCCTCGGTCGCCGCATACGCTTCCACGCCGACATGAGAAAAGTCATCGATTCCGTACAGCATATCCTTCGAGCGCCCGCCAAAGAGAAGAATCATGCGGGGATTCTTCCCGTTTTCCCGTAGCTGTTTCGCAAAGATATAGAAAGGCACGATGCCAACACCACCCGCAACGAAAATATAGACTTCCTTTTCCGAGGGAGTAAACCCATGCCCCAGAGGCCCTAGGTAGCCAACTTGATCCCCCGCCTTTTTCCGAGAAAGGGCTTCCGTCCCTTCTCCAACAACGGTATAGAGGAGATCCGCCTCGGTATCCCCATTTTTCCCGGGACGAATATCCCAGTACGAAAAGGGACGACGAAGAAGGGGTTCCGTACCCGGCTCGGTCAAGATATGACAAAACTGCCCGGCCACGACAGAATGATCCCCCGGAATCCGAAGGGTCATTTTCCGACAGAGAGGCGTATAATCCTCCTGCCCCAGAACTTCGACGGCCTGGTTCAGAATGTTCCCGGGAGTCTCCATGGCTATTTCCCGAGGTGCTGTTCGAGGAAATTCGTGTCGACCTGACCCCGAATATATTGGGTATGGTCGAAGACGGAAAGATGCATCGGAATCGTTGTGGGAACTCCTTCGACAATGAATTCCGACAAGGCATTTCGCATCGCCGCGATCGCCTGGTCCCTCGTTTCCCGATGAACAATCAACTTTCCGATCATGGAATCATAGAAAGGGGGGATGGTGTATCCACTATAGATGTGGCTATCAAAGCGGACACCCGGACCGCCCGGAACATACAAATTCGTAATTTTTCCTGGCCGCGGCTTAAAGCCATCATCGGGATCCTCTGCATTGATCCGGCATTCCATGGCAGAACCCTTGATCTGGATTTCCTTCTGGCTGTACCGAAGTTTTTCTCCCGCGGCGATTCGGATCTGTTCCTGTACCAAGTCGATCCCGGTCACCATCTCTGTAACCGGATGCTCCACCTGAATCCGACGGTTCATCTCGATGAAATAAAACTTCCCCCGTTCATCGACCAGAAACTCACACGTACCTGCATTGACATAGCCGGCCGCTTTCGCGAAGGCAATCGCAGCGTTCCCCATTTCTTTCCGGAGAGCCGGCGTCATGACCGGAGAAGGTGATTCTTCGATCAATTTCTGGAAGCGACGCTGGATCGTACAGTCTCGCTCCCCGAGATGGACAATATTGCCGTGTTGATCCGCGAGAATCTGAATTTCAATATGACGAGCCTTCTCGATATATTTCTCAAGGTAGATAGCATTGCTTTTGAAGGAGGCGCCCGCTTCCGCCTGAGCAGAGATAAAATTCTGCGCTAAAGAGACATCATTGTGGGCCACACGCATACCGCGCCCCCCACCTCCGCCGGCCGCCTTAATCATGATCGGATAGCCGATCTGCCGAGCAACCTCGACCGCTTCCTTCTCATCCTTCAACGGGCCATCACTTCCCGGTATGGTCGGGATCTTCAATTTATTTGCGAACTCACGGGAAGCCACCTTGTCCCCGGTACTTCGGGTCGATTCCGGGGGAGGTCCGATAAATTTGATGTTGCACGATTCGCAAATTTCTGCGAAGTGGGCATTCTCAGAAAGGAACCCGTACCCAGGATGAACCGCATCCGCGTCACTAATCTCAGCAGCACTCAAGATGCGGGAGATATCGAGGTAACTCTCTTTGCTCGGTCCGGGACCAATACAGACAGAATAATCCGCCTGTTTCAGATAAACCGCATCTTTGTCGGCCTGAGAATAGACACAGACCGTATCAATCCCGAGCTCTCTACAAGCCCGGATGACACGCAGAGCGATCTCCCCTCGATTGGCGATCAAAATACGTGAGAACATTCTGTTTGCCGCCTACTTCTTTTCAATCAGGAAGAGCGGTTCGCCGAACTCTATCGCCTGCCCATTCTTCACGAGAATTTCCCGGATCGTTCCATTCATCTCGGCTTTGATCTCGTTCATCATCTTCATCGCCTCAATGATGCAGACCACTTTGTCCGCCGAAATTTCATCCCCTACATTCACAAAGTCTTCCGCATCCGGCCGGGGAGCTCGATAGAACGTCCCGACGAGCGGCGCCGTGAATTCAACACAGTTAGGGGGAAGTGTCGATGGGGCGCCGGGTGAGGCAGGGGCAGCTGGTGCCGCCGGGTGAACAGGCGCGGGAACAGGGACGGCCAGAGGAGCCGCCGGCATCGGTACCGCTACAGGGGCGGGGGCACTACCATCTTCCCTTTTCAGACGAATTTTTTTTCCTTCTTCCTCGTACTCAAGCTCTGTGAGCTTGTTGGCATCCATCAGTTCGAGGATCTTTTCCAGTTCTTCTAAGTCCATAGGTGGTCAGGATATTCGGCTCAGCAGTCGGGGTCAAGAAAAGGGTGAAACTACTCTTCCTTTACAAGGCCCTGGATAAGAAGATCGATCAAGGTTGCATCGATCTGAAAAACGATGGGATCGTCTTCAAAACGGGCAAAATAGAGGGGAGCAGCCCCCGCCTTACTCCAATTCCGACTGACCAAAAGGGTCTTTTTTTCTCCCTTCGTTCCGATCGAAAGGACCAGCCTGTAGGGAGGGGCCGTTCCATCCAGCTCAAAACGCTTTGCGATCGCCGGAGACTTGGTCACAAATTTTTTCGCCTGGATCTGGCTCAGACCAACGAGCAATTCCCGTGCTCGCAACCAGTCCACGACCAACTTCGATCGGATACTCTCTGGATCGCTAAAGTTCCATTGCCACGCTTCCGTCTCTGGATCCCTCTGCCGAACAACACTCCAAGATTCCGGATCCCGACCAAGAATCCGTTTTTCCCAAAGGAATCCGGTCACCTGGTCGACACGAACACTCCAAAGATCGGGAGTGCGGTAGTTCAGATCGAGAAGCTGTAGGATCTTCACGTAATGAGAAGGAACCATGTACAGTTCCTCCTGCCACTCTTTCTTCATGTAGGCTTCGCCCGAATCATCGAGCGAGAAAAAGAAGACCTTCTCCCCACCCTTGAGAACAAAGCGAAGAGTCACTTGAGGAGGGTTCAATCCAAGAGCCTTCTCTTGATCCGGCTGTACACCGAGCCAGGAACGATCATCTTTCAAGGAAAGGGTGAATAATCCGAAGCCCAGTTTCGTCGACTTTTCCCGGTCGTAGGGATGACCCGGATTTTCAGGCAACCAGAATGCACGATTCTCTTCCTGGACCGGAACGAGGGAGACCTCCCCTACCCCATGATAGGTAATCTCAATCCGCTTCGCATCCGCAGGAGACCAATCGATCACCCTTCCCGCACGAAAGCTATTTCGCATTTGTGGGATCTGTTCCAAATACCGGTCGACGGCAACAATGGAGACCTCATCAACAGGGTCGGTCCATACATATCTTCGAGTTCGGTCATCAACAAACTTCCCGAAGTTATATACAAATTTCTTCTTTCCCTCGGCATACGCCAAAGTACACCGGAACTCGGGACGGTCCGTCCCATGCTCCCCGGGAGATCGAACCGACAGAAAATCTTCCGCCACCAGACCCGCAAGTCCTCCAAGAAGAGCATTCACCTGCGCATCATCCAATCGCTCTTCAAAAGGCTCTGTAAGATACCAACCCGAATCACGACGTTCGATTCGAGAGGCTTCTACCTGTTGGCCCCCCTTTAGTTCCGGATACATCCTTTGAAGATCAATTTTTGTGATCCGGTGCGTCTCCAATCCAGAAATCCGTTTACTCCGAAGATCCCCGATCTCTTTCTGAAAGAGATCAAAGAGGGTATTCGGGACGAGATAGATATTGGGGTCTTCCAATACCTGTAACCACATTCGGTTTGGCTGCAGTTTCGATGGCTTCCCAAAATGAATTTGAATGGATGTAGAGTCGGTTCCCAGCTTGACGAAAAGCCCCGTCCCATCAAATCCAGATTTGGCCAC
>CAYRLD010000125.1:1391-7215 GCA_964424925.1 uncultured Planctomycetales bacterium | reverse complement strand
CCTTCTTCCATCGCACGAAGGATCGTTTTCGTTGCCCCTTCTGCATCCGGACTCTTCGTGATCGCTCCGCCGACAATCACAATATCGGCCCCCGCATTGATCACGTCCGCCGCCGTCTCACTATTTACCCCTCCTGCCACGGCAATGGGGAGGGTCACATGAGGTCGAAGTTCCCGAATTCTTTCGGTCACATCTAACCCACGCATCTGATCATCAATCGGAAGGTGCAGACCAACATGGTGGGCACCCCACTCTTGGCATTTTTTTGCCAGTTCGATCGCTTCTTCGCCTGTCCGGCCAAGAAGATCGACACAGACGTCGATTCCGTAATTTTTCCCCGCCTCAATGCACTCCATGATTGTGGAGTCACTATCGGTAGAGCAGACGGTGGCGCAGTTCGCCCCCGCTTTTGCCGCCGCTTCAAATTCGGTGCGGCCCGCATCGAGCGTTTTGAGGTCGGCAATGATGTAATGTTTCGGAAACTCACTACGCAGGGCACGAATCGAGTTGAGTCCCTCGCTCTTAATGAGGGGCGTTCCCGCTTCGATCCATTGGACGCCTCCGGCCGCCGCTTCGCGAGCCATCTGCAAGGCGCGGGAGAGTTCGAGAAAGTCTAGGGCGAGCTGTAATGTTGCTTTCATAGGGCGCAGATCATACCAACTGCCCCCGTGGGGAACAACACTCCATTCAGGGAGATTTTTGAAGAAACTGGATCGCATCGCCAATCGACCCAGGGCCGGAAAATCGCGCCTGAATCCGGTCCTTTGCATCTAAGACAAATACAGCCGGAACGAGCGGATCGCTCTGGGGGAAAATTTTATTGGGGGAAATCGTCTCCGCCTCAATACGGACCCCCTCCCGACGGAGATCCAGGAAAAGATCTTCCGGATTTCCTCCCAGACTTCTCCAGAGAAGACGGGCCCCCGGAATCGCTCTTACTCGAGTTTCCCAGCTCTTCCATTCGGCAAGTTCTTCCCGGCAGGCAAAACAGGAAAGGCGGTAAAGCACAATAATCTTTGTCCCCTTTCCTTCCGCTTTCGGCCAAGAACCTCCCGCAAGAAGAGACCTACGAGAGGAAACCGTCGCTTCCGGGGAACGAACCCCTTGCAGAAGAGCAACCTTCTCGATCTCCTTCTTCCCCTCGGTAAGGGTAATTCCAAACCGGGAAGGAACCTCTTTCCATTCCTGCACCAATCCCAGAGGCCATCGGACACGAACGGTGGCACTTTTTTGTACCGCAAAATAGAGTTCCGAAGGATTTCCGGAAAGAAATCCGGAACCGGCAGAAAGTTCTTGGACTTGAAGATGCCCGCCCTCTTCTACTTCCACACGGGAACCGATTCCAAAATGATTCGACCTCACTCCCCTTAGATGAATGACAACCATGGGAGGATTCTCGTGTACATCATTCCGAAGGGCGACGAGAGGATTCCGATAATAATTATGTAGAAGAACATCCCCATCCCCATCTCCGTCGAAATCGGCCACGACCATCCCTCGCCCATCCTCCTGTCGACCCAGACCGATGACCGACCCGATCTCCGCAAAGGTCCCATCACCCCGATTATGGAAAAGAGGGTTTTTCTCATGACCACTGAAAGAGACCGCCGGCACTTTCGCAAGCAGTTCCGGGGAACGCCGGCGAAGAGCCTCGATTTGATTCCGGACGTAGGGATCCTTTTCTGCTTTTTTAACTAGAGCAGCGATCTCGGATCGAAATCGGAGTTGCAATCGTTTCGGAGCGGTAGGATCTTCCTTCTCTCGATCGCGCGCCTGCACGAGGCGCCAGAAAGAGCTTCAGAGGTCGAAATCCGACTCTCCCGTCATGTAGCCATTGGCGACGTACAGATCGGGGTATCCGTCCGAATTGTAGTCGAGAAAAGAGTTCGACCACGCCCATCCCGCGCGCCCCACCCCGGCTTTTTCGGAAACATCCTCAAACGTTCCTTCTTTCCGATTCAGAAGAAGGGTGTTTCCCCGAGCCATCTTATGCAGCCGAGAATCATCTTCGGTAGAGAGTAATCGATTTCCCGCGGTGGAATACATATTCGACACGTACTGGTCGAGACGACCATCCCCATCAACATCCCCCCAAGAAACACCCATCCCAAATCCGGCATCGGAGGCTCCGGACGCAGCCGTCACATCTTCAAACCGCCCCTCCCCAAGATTTCGATAGAGACGATTCTGCCCAAAATCGTTCGCCACAGAGAGATCCGGATCTCCGTCGTTATCATAATCCGCAAACGAAGCGGAAAAGCTCCACCCTTTGTCGGCCACTCCCCGCTTGGACGCTTCTTCCCGGAACGTTCCATCTCCTTGATTTATCCAGAGTTGGTTTGGGACTCCATTACTCGCCTGCAAAATATCATCCGGAATCGGAACATAGCTCTCAGACTCTTTCCCAAAGTCCTTGTAGAAGCAGACATAGAAATCGAGATCTCCATCCCGATCGATATCGGAAGCAGCCAGCGACATGGCGGGGCCTTGAACCTGTAACCCCGCTCCTTTTGTCCGATCCTCAAACGTTCCGTTCCCCTGATTACGAAGCCAGACGAGCGCCCTTCCGGAAGAGTTCTGACGAAGACCCCGGGAAGTGGGCATCTTCTTCGATTCAAGATTGGCCAGCAGAAGATCGAGCCATCCATCATTGTCGAGATCTACGAAAAGAGCGGCAGATCCCACACCCTCATCTCCAGGAAGGGGAACAAATTTCGCCCCCTCTTTCCGGAAGAGAATATTTTTCCCGATACGGGGGACATACAAATCGAGATCTCCATCCCGGTCAAAGTCTCCGGCCGCGATCCCCCCGAGAAAAGAGAACGGCTCCATGAAGAGCGGAAGATCTTTCCACTTCACCGAGGGGGGAAGACGCAACCCCAACGCCTCTGTCTGATCTTCAAAGAGAAGGCGGGAACTTTCGAGCCAGCGGCCCGACAAGCGCTTCAACGTAGAAAAAAGCCACTCCCCACCTTCCCCCTTTTTCCAGTCCGCCTGATAGATCTCTGTTCGATGGAAGAGATCTCCGGAGACACTCCGGCCGGTCATATCGAGCGAGATCTCTCCCCGAACTCCTTGCAAATGGAGAAGCTTGATTCGCACATCCGTTACCGAATGCACTCCAAGAAGAAAATGGTCGGAAGAGGGTGCGTCCTCCTCAGAAGATTCTCCCTTCCAGGAGCGAACTCGAACCGATCCGATCGACTCCTCCTGGACCGAACGGGGGGGAGAAGAAAGAAAACCGGAACCGGAATAGGGGGTGTCAAAATGGAGGGCCACCCCTTCAGGAGACTGGTTTTTGACTTGGCGCTCGATCTCCCGAAGAAGATCTTCGATGGCCGATCCCGAAGAGGCCTGAAGGAGAAGCAGAAGAAGCATCGAGATTCCCATCAGTCGAGCACTTCGAACTCTTTCCCTTCCCGCCCCCACCAACTTCGATAATCGACATAAGAAGTGAAGGTCTTCCCGGTGATCGACTTGAGAGAGTTCAAAAGAACAGGCACCAGGGTAGAATACGTTCCGACCGCCATCCAGGCGGCACGCCCCTTTGCGTTGAGTTGTTCATACTGTTCGAGCAACTGCTGAACGTTGTTGCAAGTAACCCCTCAGCCGCTGTCGCTGCAGTCGGGAAGCTTTTCTCCCATGATAAATTTCCGCATATCCTGCTGGCAACGACGAAGCCGGTCGATCAAAGCGAGAACACTCGATTTATGCCGAACGAAGCCGAGTGTCCGTACCGCCGTAACCGCCAGCGTCAGATCCCGCGAAGCAATCAGAGGGTTCACTTCCTTCACACGGGGGCGCGTCATGGCGGGCTTCATCTCTCCCAACTGTTGAAGAGCGACTTGAATGACGTTGGGATTTTTTCGATTTTTCTTTAACTCATCAAAGAGGATTTCGGCGGCTTCGGAGCTTTCCGAATATTGCCCAATCGCGAAAACTAACTTTTCTCGGAGAAAGGGACTTCGTTCCCGCGGAAGTTTTCCGGAAAGTGCCGCGAGAATTTTTGGGTCACGCAGATTAGTCAGGCGAATAATGGCACCGGAGCGAATATGGTCTTCGCGGGATTTTTTCCAGGTTTTCTCAAAGCGAAGAACCGCCTGATCGACCCGTGTATCGTCCTGAACTGGAAGCAGGAAGAGAGCCAGAAGAAAAGCTCTCGTCATCACCCATCCCTTTCAAAAGGCTACAGAAGAGTAGCAGGTCGCCGCTGCCGTCGCAATCAGATCCACCCACGATGAAAGAGGAACCATTCCAGAAGAAGAAGAAAAAGGGCCAGTCCCGCTCCCACAAGGGGAAGCGGCAGGTCGCGGTACCAGGGGCGAATCGGTTGAGGAGGAGACGTCCCACCCTCTGCTCTTACATCAGACCATTTGGGTTGAAAAAGATTTACCCCGATCCACTCTTCTCTTCCTGCGGCCCGAACTTGAACCGGCCCCGGAGCGCTCGACATACAAGACGAAAGAAGACGTCCTTTCTCGACCGGAATTTCTTGTTTTGCGTCTCTTTCTGTCACAGTAAGATTCCCGTCTTCGATCCACAGCGGTGCCGTTGGAGTAATCGGATCCGACCAGATCCCCTGACGCGGAAAGGAGCGGGTGGCTCCCCCCAGCCGGATCCACTCCACCCATTGACGAAGAAAGAGGGGAAAGGCTGCGCGAAGCGTCAGATCGGATTCGGAAAGGGAGAGCGGAAATCCGAAGATGACCGCCGAAAATCCTCCCTGCTGCTGTACCGCTGCAATCACCCCTTCTGAGGAAGAGATCAACATTCGTCCTCCCTTCAGGATCCGGGTACGACGAACCGCAAAATCGGTTAGATCAATTCCACGAAGGAGAACCCCCTCTGAATTCCAGTCCGTAATTTCAGGGAGTTCCTTTTCCGTACCAACGTCAACAGGAAGCCATCCTTCGCCTCCACCAAAGAAGAGAAAGGCTCCCCGGGTAAGCGGTGTGGGAGGAGCACACCGATCGAAAATAGCAACGATGCCCTCTCTCATTGCCGACGTCACATCGGAAAACTTCTCGATTGGAACCCCAACAGGATTGGCCACAAGTCCGACTTCCGCCAGCCCTTCCAACGCTTTCCAGAGTCTCGAATCGGGAACGTCCGGATGAAAGACAAGAAGAGGAAGGGGAGCGGTCGGGGGAAAGACAAAGGTCGCCACATCATCGAGAGGAAAGGAGTCCTTCTCTTTAAATTGCACTTCCAAGACCCCCCCGAGATCGAAAGCCACCTCTGGATAGCTCTCGGGATTGAGAGAGAGTTGAAAAAGAAGGGTCTCCTCGAGAGTGACCTCCTCTTTCCCAAAAGGAGTTCCATTCCAACGAAGAGTGAGGGTCTCTTTCTGAGCGGCTCCTCCAAAACGACGAGCCTTCAAGGTGAGCGTCGGGTACGGGGCTCCGGGGGGAATCTGCCAGGAACCACTCATCCAGCCTCGATTTTCTCGTGGTGATCTAAGAGAGACCGAACCATCGGCCCCTCGGTCGGAAAAAAGAAGAACCTCCAGTTCCGGCCGATTCTTTTTGAGAATTTCGATCACCGCAAACGGATCCCCTTCTCGACAAACTTCCATCTGCCGTAGAGCCGCCCGAATTCGATCCCGATCTTTTGTCGCAGGCTCCACGAGACCGGTGCCGTCATAAAGAGACGCCTCACCAACAACAGACAACCACTCCTCCACCACCTTGCGCGATTTCTCCATACGACTCTGACCATCCTCTTCCCGCACCAACATTCGGGGAGACGTATCGAGAACAAAGGCCCAGACCTTTTCGGGGCTGTTCCATCCCGGAATGATCGGTTCCGCGGCCGAGGCGGTCAG
>CAYRLD010000125.1:0-1381 GCA_964424925.1 uncultured Planctomycetales bacterium | reverse complement strand
CGGTCAGAAAAAGAAGAACGAGAAGATTCAGAAGAAGGGAAAGACGGTGACGCAACTGTCTCAGGGCGGATTTCTGATTCTCTTCGCGGATCACCTCTTCCCAGAGAGCGAGAGAAGGAACGGATCTCTTCCGCACCCGACCGCGATAGAAATGGATCGCCACGATCGGAATCCCAAGGAGAAGAAGCCATAACCCATTCGGATAAACAAAATTCATCGTCGCTCCAGGACTCCCCCCGAGCGGACAATCTGAAGAACACGCTCTTCGAGGGAATCGTCCATAGAGACGCGGACGTAAGAAACTTCCTGTTCGCGCGCCATTCTTTCGAGGTCATGGCAGAAAGAGGAGAAACGAATGCGGTATTTTTCCAGGAGCCCCGAAACGAGGTCGGCATCGAGCCGTTTTCCCGACTCCAGATCGGTCAACGTGTATCGCCCCTCGAGATCGGGAGAGATCTCTTCCCGGGAGACGGTGTGGATGAGATGCACCTCGAAACCTTGCCCTTTAAGAGAGGCGATCGCAGAGGAGAGGCCCTTTCGGTCATACCCATCGGTTAAGAGCACTGCGTGGGAATTCCCTTTCTTGCGGGCGATCGGAACCGAGAAGGCACTTCGAAGATCGGAAGATTCCCCCGGCTCGATCCGTTCCAATTCTTCGAGAAGATCGAAGACGCGGTTTTTTCCGCGCAGAAATTTTCGGCGGGCGCGCAGGACCGAATCGAAAGAGTAAAGACTGACGCTGTCAAAATGGCTCAATCCGATGTAGGCGAGCGCCGCCACCACTTCCCGGGTTGCGTCGAACTTCGAAGGGGATCCGATTCCCATCGAAGCGGAGCTATCCAAGAGAAGCGTGACGTGCAGATTCTCTTCCGCCGAGAACTCCTTGATGAAGAGGTTGTTATGGCGGGCAAAGATATTCCAGTCGATGTAGCGAATTTCGTCTCCGGGCGTGTAGGCACGATGTTCCGAGAATTCGATCGAACTCCCTTTCCGGGAAGAGACGCGATCCCCGCGGGTCTCCCCCGGCCGGATTCTCCGGGTCAAGAGACGAAGCGCCTCCAAGGTTCGGACAAAGTTTGGATCAAAAGCCACGCGCGGATCATACCACGCCTATTTTCCACGCGGCAAGATCCTGCTTCCCGGGGAAATAATCGATGCTCTGATAGAGAAGAGCCGATAGAGTGAAGAGATGCCCGAGATGCCTGAATGGTTGCCGACATTTCTTTATATCGCTTGTGCGGTCCTGTTCATTCTGATTCCCATTCGTGTTCTCTGGAACATGTGGCGGGAGAGATCCGATGACGGGGAAGCGATCGGGCAACTCGCCGAGCGGTTGAAGAGCCTGTTCCCAGATATTTCTGTCCGCCGCATTCCTTTCACG
>CAYRLD010000124.1:0-7232 GCA_964424925.1 uncultured Planctomycetales bacterium | reverse complement strand
GTCCTGTTGGATATCATGATGCCGGGAATGGACGGGTATGCCGTTTACGATACGATGAAAAAAGATCCACGAACGGCCGATCTACCGGTGATTATGTTAACGGCAAAAGCCATCATAATGCATACGCCCAAAGACTTCTTTTATGGCCTTTACGGCTTTCTTTCTAAACCTTTCTCCAAGCAGCAGTTGATCAAAATGGTTTCGGATATCCTCCGAATTACAAAATCGAACGAAGAGACGAGGTTAATCCAATCTGTTGATATGGAGGAGGATGAGGATTCCTGAGCGAAAAATCATGAAAATTTGAATTTTCTGAAATCTCGGTCTTTTCCACCGCACATCTTTCCGTGTAACCGGGCTCTTTTTGGCTGCAAACGAGGAAATATCCGTTTTGGGCATTTAGGGCGTGGGTTGCAGGTTTGTATTGAAATCACCGATCTTCTCTGATACTATGTCCGGCCTTGATGGGGGGGAAAACGGGGTAGGTCAGCGGGGATCTGTTGTTTTCTGCTTCCCAGAGTCACACGTACCTGGTTCCACGGAAGCTCTCCATATTGCGGTACGATAACACTATAGGAGTGAGGAATGGCCATAGCAGTGGATCGAAAGAAATCTCTTGTGACGGATTACTCCACACATGTTGATGACACCGGATCTCCCGAGGTCCAGGTGGCACTTTTGACCGAGAAGATCAATTACCTCACGGATCATCTCAAGGTTCATAAGAAAGATTTCACATCTCGTCATGGTCTTCTGAAGATGGTGGGACGTCGTATGCGACTTCTTAAGTATCTTCAAGCCAATGATAAGGCGCGATATCAGACCCTCATCAAGCGCCTCGGTATCCGGAAGTAGTCATTCGTATTCTAATCAGCACTTAAAAAGATCCCGAGCTCTTCATGAGCTCGGGGTCGGTTTAAAGTTCTTTCTTTTTTCTAACTCGCTCCGATAGGGGGAGGAAGGGCGAAAGACGTCCGCTGCGCGTTACGCGGCGAGCGCCTTTCGTCATGAAGTCCTTGTCCTACACCGGGGCAACGGAGGTTTCATGTCTTCACCTTCACCTCAACGTGTTGAGGTTGATCTAGCCGGGAAGAAGTTCTTCTTCGAAACCGGTTGGCTGGCCAAGCAGGCCAATGGCACCGTTATGGCAGGTCTCGAAGAGACGTATGTCCTAGGGGCCACCGTCGCGGGTCAAGGACGCGAGGGGTTGGATTTCTTTCCCCTGCAAATAGATTACCGGGAGAAATTGACGGCTGCTGGCCGTTTTCCTGGTGGATTTATCAAAAGGGAGGGGCGTCCCACCACGAAGGAAATCCTGACTTGCCGGCTTTCAGACCGTCCGATCCGTCCGCTTTTCCCGGAAGGGTACTTCGCGGACCTTCAGGTCTATCTGAATGTATACTCGGCAGACAACAATAACGACCCCGATATTGTCGCTATGAACGCGGCTTCCGCTGCGTTGCATGTCTCCGATCTTCCTTTCCAGGGTCCCGTCGGCTCCGTCCGTGTGGGACTGTTGAACGGGAACTACGTTGTCAATCCCACCTACTCCGAGGTTGAGGAGAGTGATCTTGACCTGATCATCTCGGGAACCAAGGATGGAATCATAATGGTGGAAGCTGGCTCGAAAGAGATCTCCGAAGAGGAGATGCTCGGAGCCTTCGACTTCGCAATCCCCTTCATCAACCAACTTCTAGAAGCTCAAGACAAACTCCGAGAACTCGCCGGAAAGCCGAAGGCGGAAGCGACCGTTCAGGCTTTCCCTCAGGAACTCTTCGAAAAAATGAAAGAGAAGTTCCGTGCGGATCTCGAAAGTAACTTCTTTATCAAAGTGAAGCAGGAGCGAAGCAAGGCTCTTTCCGGCGTGAAAGAAAATGCAGCTGCGGAGTACCTCAAGAAGGATGAGCAGGGGAACCTGCTCGCGAATTCTCCTTCCAAGCTCGATTTTAACCGGGCCTGGGACAAGTTGATGGACGAAGTCGTTCGCGAGTTTGCGATCAACAATCGACGGTCCGATGGCCGCGGTCTTACGGATATCCGTCCCATCCATGTCCAGCTTGGTATTCTGCCCCGCACGCACGGCTCGGCCGTCTTCACACGTGGGGAGACGCAGGCTCTGGTGACCACCACTCTTGGTACGAAATCAGATGAGCAGTTGGTCGAGGGATTGGGCGAAGCCTACTCTGACCGGTTCATGTTGCATTATAATTTCCCGAGCTTTTCCGTTGGGGAAGCCAAGCCAATTCGTGGTCCCGGTCGTCGTGAGATCGGTCACGGAGATCTCGCCTGGCGCGGCGTGAAGCCGGTTCTTCCTTCGCGGGAAGATTTTCCCTATACCATTCGTGCGGTATCGGACATCCTCGAATCGAACGGTTCTTCCTCCATGGCGTCCATCTGTGGAGCGGTTCTTTCCATGATGGATGCGGGGGTTCCGCTTAAGGCTCCTGTTGCCGGAATTGCGATGGGACTCATCCAGGAAAACGATAAGGTTGCGATCCTGACCGACATTCTTGGCAGCGAAGATGCTCATGGAGACATGGACTTCAAAGTGGCCGGAAGTGAAAAGGGAATTACCGCCCTTCAGATGGATCTGAAGGCTGCGGGGATCTCCATGGAGATTGTTCGAAATGCGGTTGCCGAGGCTCGTGTCGCTCGAATGCACATCTTGGAAAAGATGAATGAAGCGATCGCGGAACCACGTACGGATCTAAGTAAGTATGCTCCAAGACTGGAACAGATCAAGATCGAGCCAGATAAGATCGGCCTCGTTATTGGACCAGGCGGAAAGATGATCCGGGAGATCGAAGCGACCAGTGGCGCCAAGATCGAGATCAATGAGGACAACAGTGGTCGGATGACCATTGCGAGTGCGGATCAGACATCGCTTGAGAAAGCGGTTACCATGATCACGAACCTGACGGAAGACCTGAAGGTCGGAAAGATCTATCAGGCGAAGGTTGTCTCCGTCAAGGATTTCGGCTGCTTCTGTGAGATTCTCGGAAAGAACCAGGATGGATTGGTTCACGTTACCGAGATGAGCGATGATCGTGGAATTCGCGTAGAAGACTACGTGAAAATGGGGATGGAAGTGGAGGTCAAGGTTCTTGCCTCGGATCCCCAGGGACGGACTCGCTTTTCGATCAAGGAAGCCCGTAAGGACAAGGAATTGCCTTCTCTTCCTCGATTGGATGGAAAGCCTGCGCCCCCCCCAGGACCTCGCGGTGGCGGACGATTTAATGATTCTCGTCCCGCTGCTCCTCGTCCGGGAGCTCCTCGTCCGGGTGGACCCGCCCCTGGTGGCCCGCGGCCCCCAGTTGGGCAGAAGCAGGACAGCTAGTTTTCCTGCCTTCAAAACGAACTCAAAAGCCTCTCCTCCGAAAGGGGGAGAGGTTTTTTTTTAACCCATTTCCAGAATTTTACAATTTTACTCAAGCTTAGAGCATAAAGTGGGCGTAAGATATATAGAGCAACAGGTGTAGTTTTAAGTAGGGATTGAAAGAGGATGCGGGCATTACTCCTATTTGGGTTCCTCCTCTCCGGTGGAGTGGATGGACCTGTCGTGTACTACGGGGACCTAGAAGGCGCGAAAAAACCGTGCCAGGTGAAGGCTCGGAAGGTCTTTTCCCAGATTTCGGATTATAAAAAGATCAAAGAAATGGGTTTGACCGAGGACGACGCGGAATATTGGATTCTCCTTGAGAAGGCGAACGCGAAATTTAATACCGCCGTCCATAATGTGGCCACAGAGAAGGGATATGACCTGGTCGTCGAAAAAGGAACGGTGAAATTTCGAAAGTCCGTTCCGGATGAGACTCAAGCGGTGATTTCCGCGATCCCCTGAACTCTCTTGCAAAGGTCTCTCCCACAGGTAGAATGATCCCCAACAGATGAAGACTATCTCTATCGCTGTTCTGGCCCTCCTTCTCCCGGCGACTTTCTTGACCGCCCAGGAAAACCCTACGCAAGAAAGTAGCGCGTGGAGTTCCTTTTGCTGTTGGGAAAAGGGGCGTGTCGAGCAGGGTGACCTTGTCACCGTGATTTATGATATTCACCATGCCAAGACGAATGAGTTCCACCGGGTTCTCAGCCCTTATCTAACAAAAGGGAAGGGGCGCATTGAGTACAGCGACACTCTCCAGACCCTCGTGATCACCGATACCAAGGCGAATATCGGAAAAGTGGAGACTCTTTTCAAACTGGTTCACCGTGTGGAACCTCCGATTCAAATTGAAGCGAAGGTGGTGGAGATTAAGTGGACCAAAGGACTTCAGGTGGGACTAGCAGGGGGTGGGACGGATCACCAGATCTATGCGAAGGAATCTGATTCGGGGAGTTTCCTAAATCAGGTTTTTACAAACTTGAGTCCTCAGGAGGCGATCACCTCTGGGACCAATGAATTTCAGGGGTCGACATTCCGTTTCACGAGGTCAAAATACTCTCTTGACGGTCTTTTTGAGATGTTTCAAAGACGGGGGAAAGCGCAGATTCTTTCCCAACCTCGTATTCTGGTGAAGGCGGATGAGACCGCGAAGTTTTTCGCGGGAGAAGAAGTTCCTTATCCGAGAACCGTTTCTGTGAATTCCAACGGAACGACAACGAGTCAATATACCTATCGGTCGGCGGGGGTCTCGTTAGAGGTTACACCTCGCCAGGCGGCTCCAGGGCAGATCATTCTCAAAATCAAACCGGAAGTGACCACGACGCTCGCTTTCATAAACATTACGCCCGATACGGAAGCTCCGGAATTTTCGGTTCGACGTGTGGAGACCGAAGTTCTCGTGCGGGATGGGCAAGAGGTTGTGATCGGCGGACTCTACCGGAAAGAAAAGACTCACGATCGTAGAGGGATTCCCTTCCTGATGGATATTCCGATTCTGGGGTACCTTTTTAGTAAGCATGAAGAGTCGGAAATTATTCAAGAGGTTCTCTTCTTTATCAAACCGACGGTGATTCGCGGAGAGGTCGATCTTCCGAAGCCTCTTATCGATCCGGGGAAATAGGTTCGAGTTGTAGACGAAACCGGGGATCGGTGACCCCTATCTTTTGAGCCATTCTTCGGCTTTCTAGCGCTTCCCGAGTTCGCCCTAGCTCCTCGTATGCTTCGGCAAGGAGGAGGTAGATTTCGCCGGGAGCGTGCGATCCTCGAAGTGAATTCTCCAGTAGAGGGGTAGCTTCCTCGACCTTCCCTTCCTGAAGCAATTTCCACCCTCGGGAGGCACTTTCATAAATTTCCCACTCCGCTCTCGCTTGCGGAACCCGTTCTAAGTTTCGCATTGTGAAGTTGATTCCATATAGCATGCTGATCACCAGAGCCGCAAGTCCCGCCCGCCTCAGTCGAGAGCATGTATCCTCCCATTTCTTTTTGACCTGCGAATTCGATTCCGCCTCTAGGAGAATCATACTTCGTTGGGAAACACTGTAATGTCTCCAGGATCCTATGGAGGGATGCATTCCATTGAGTGCGCAGACTCGATGAAGGGCTTGTGCTAATCGGGTTGCCTTAGAAGTCGATTCGGGTGTGTGTTCAAGGAGGTCTGCTCCGTAGAGATCCGCTTCGGTTTCAAATCGTCGTGAAACGTATCCGAAGAGGAGGACCCAAAAGGCAAAGAAGAGGAGTAGGAAGAGGGCGGATACGATCGCCACGGGAACTCCTATTCCGGCCAGGATCTCCTGAAGTCCTGTAGCCAAAGCAAGATACCCGAGGGTGAAGAGAAAATAGGAGGCGAGATGCTTTCTAAGGCCGTGAGACATTTCGTGTGCCATGACACATTCCAGTTCCCCTTCATCCATCTGATGGAAGAGTGTGCTGGTAAAGAAGACATAACGAACGTGGGGAAGTAATCCAATGATCAGTGCATTAGCAATACGGGATTCGCTTGTGTTAATCAGGAGAAGGTCTCTGTAACGAAATCCCGATCTTTCTGCCAGGGATTCCAGGCGACTTCTCTTTTCTCCCTTCGGGAGTGGCGGAGCCCCGAAGGCGAGTTTCAGATAGAAGGGGGCAAAAAGAAGAAACAGGCAAATAATACTGAGCGCAATCCCCCACGCGGCGAAGGGGTAGATGATCGAAATTTTTTCTATGGCTGGGATTCCTCCAAAAATAAATTGAAGGCAGAGGAGAAGGAGGATCGGGAAAAGACTGAAGGCCAGAAATGTTCTTATTCCAAAAATAAGATGTCCTTTCCACGTCGATCCATCGGCCCGGACCCGGCTTTCTCCGCGAGTGGCAAAAAGAGCATGGCTTCCCATGAGGCAAAAGAAAGGGGTGAGTACGAGGGCGGCGTCGAATCCGGGAACCATCTCAAGCCCCAGTTGATCCCAGATGAAGAGGGGGAAGTGGAAAACGAAAATGAGCATCGCAAAGAGGAATAGGTTGAGAACCTTGATTCCGGTCCGCAAGAGCCGAAAGAGGGCGGGGGAACATCTCTTCCCGTAGAGGGTGGCGGAAAGGAGGCTTATTCCGAATAAAATGACTCCAAAGGCGATCAAAGACGAGAAAGGGGATTGCGCGTAATAGAGGGGTTCCAGTCCGGTGGGGTAAGCAAGCGCAATCAGAAGAGCAACAAGGTAATGAATGGGGTTGCTCACGGGGTGGTTTCAGGAGGATCCTCAGGGGGCTTGACCTCTTCTCCGAGCACTTCTGTAGAGGGCTTCTTCTTCGGGAAAACCGGGCGGTTCTGTTTTCGTTTAACCTCGAGCATTCTCATTCGTAGATTGCCTTTGTTATATTTTCCCGCCATCCAACCACCGAAGAGAACGACGACAATTATTCCTCCGAAAACCGCCCCGATGAGGATTACGAAGTTCGTTTGCGAATTATCTTTTCCCTTGGGAGCGATTGTCGGTTGGATATTCTTGACGAAAAGCTCTGGTGCTCTGATCCAGCGCGGAGCACCGCTGGGAAATGGTTCTCCTTCGTACTCCCACACCCGGAGGAACATCCCTTCGACCTGGATCCAGTCCCGCATGAGTTCCTGTCCCTGGTACTGTTGCGTGTGGAAGATCATCGGCTCTCCGGTGAGAGCATTGACTGGATGTTCTCCTAGGTAGAAAGCGACCGTTTTCGCATCGGGTCGCGTTTCCATGATTCCCAGATAGACATCTTTCGTGCCGGTCGTTGTCGTAACGTGTAAAGGTTCTGTATAGAGTTGAATTAATCGGCCTTTCAGTCGGACATATTTTCCGCGGTACTCATCCGGTTTTTCGAGAAGTTTCGTTGCCGTTACCTCTGA
>CAYRLD010000123.1:0-7307 GCA_964424925.1 uncultured Planctomycetales bacterium | reverse complement strand
CAGCAAAGAGGAGTTTGATATTGAGGTTCGGATCTGGATTTCCCTCTTTCGCGGCGACCATGATGGCCCGTGCCATTTTCGAGAAGATTTTGTTCTTCTTGGCGTCCGTTGCAGCTTTCTTTCGTTTAATGGTTGCCCAATGGGAATGGCCTGACATGATCCTCTCCGGAAATGAATCTGAAGGCTGCATTATAATGACAGGTGCTTTTCAGTGTCAAATTCAGATCTGTTTTTTAAGATACCTCGATGACATTAAAAGAAGAAATAAAGAAACTGACTCCTGAGGTTGTTCGTCTTCGCCGGTTAATTCATCAATATCCAGAACGAGGTTTCCAGGAAGAGAAGACCGCCTCCCTTATCGAAAAACAGCTCTCTTCGTACGGGATTCAACATAAACGCCTTTGTAAGACCGGGGTGGTCGGTTTGATTAAGGGGGGGAAGCCGGGCCCCACGATTTTGTTCCGGGCGGATATGGATGGCTTGCCGGTAGCCGAAGAGAACGATCTTCCTTACAAGTCGAAGATTCCGGGGGTGATGCATGCCTGAGGGCATGATGCTCATGTTGCCATCAGTTTGGTGGCGGCCCGGTTACTTCAAGAGCGCAGAGAGTCTCTCAAGGGAAACGTAAAATTCATGTTCCAGCCTGCGGAGGAAGGTCCCGGTGGGGCGGCTCCGATGATCAAGGCGGGGCTTTTAAAAAATCCAAAAGTGGATGCTGCGATGGCTCTTCATATGTGGAACCATCTTCCCGTGGGGCAGTTGGGCGTTCGATCGGGGGCGGTCTTTTCCGCCGTAGATACCTTCGCCGTGAAGGTTCGTGGTGTGGGCGGTCATGGGGCGGCTCCCCATCAGACGGTCGACCCGATTGTGACCGCCGCTCATATCGTCACGAGTCTCCAGCCGGTCATTAGTCGGAGGATGGATCCTCTTCATTCTGCGGTCGTGACGATCGGAAAAATCGCAGGAGGTACTCGGTTTAATATTATTCCTGATGAAGTGATCTTGGAAGGGACGGTTCGATCGTTCCGAAAGGATGTTCGGAAAAAGCTCCGTTCTGAGATCGAAAGGGTCTGCAAGAGCGTCGCAAAAGCACATGGAGCCAAGGCGATCATGCGATATGAGCATCTCTATCCTGCGACCGTAAACGATGTAGGTATGACCAACTTCGCGAGTAAGGTAGGGGCCGATGTGGTGGGAGCACGTAAGGTTGTTCCTCAGGAGTTGACGATGGGCTCGGAGGACATGTCGTACGTCCTCGAAGAAGTTCCCGGTTGCTATGTAATGCTCGGGGCGAGGAATACGAAGAAGGGGTTTGTGAACCCCCATCACAGTCCTCGGTTTAATTTTGATGAGGATGCTCTTCCGGTTGGTGTTGAATTTCTGGTTCGTGCGGCCGAGCGGTATCTCTCTTAAACCACCGACCAGTATTGGTCCCCACACCAGTTCCGAAGAAGTTCGTTTGCGGTCAGGTCTACGACGAAACCTCCCTGCTTGATAAACTCCCGTACTAACGGTTCGCTTCCAAAATTGGAGCGGCGGCCAATGACAACCGTTTTGCATTCTTTCCAGATCGGTTCCGCCGAAGGTCTCATCGCTTGATCCAGTTCTGGATAGGTTATTTTTACATGATGCAGGTTTGCCCCAATCAGTTCTTCGAAGACGACATCTGGGTCGTGACAGAGAACGGGAACTCCCGATTTCCATATTTCGGAAGCGAGGCGGAGGTAGGGACTTTCTCGAACGTCATCGGTTCCTGCTTTAAAGGTTAATCCAATAAATCCGACGGGGCCTTCTGTTGCCTTCTCCGAAATAATATGAAGGGCCCGGGTAATTTGGGCTTCGTTACTTTGGAGTATACCCGTTAAGAGGGGAAGGGAGTCTCCCCGCTCTTTCCCAAAAGTAGTCAGTGCTCGGAGATCTTTTCTCAGGCAAGATCCTCCAAAAGCAAATCCGGGACGTAAATACGTTTCCGAGATATTTAATTTTCGATCGGAAACGAATATTTTCATTAGTTCTGCCGCATCGATACCGACTTCTTTTGCTACGATTCCGATTTCATTCGCAAAGGTGACTTTCGTTGCATGGAAAGCGTTATCGACATACTTCACCATTTCTGCGGTACGAAAATCCGTCCAGAAGACGGGAGCATGTGTGGCGGGGAATGTTGCTAAGAGCGCGGTCCGAACGGTTGAATCAGCTGTTCCAATGACGATCTTTGGTGGGCGTAACCAGTCTTCCCACGCATTCCCTTCCCGCATAAATTCTGGATAGTAAGATGTGCGGGAATATCCACCCAGTTGAGGAAGAACGACTCCTTCCATACTTCCAGGAATCATTGTGCTTCGGTAGACGATGCCAATTTTATCTTTGAGAGGGGGGAGGACTTTGGCGATTTCTTGGGTGACCTTTCGAACGGTAGAGAGATCGATTCCTCCGTCCGCACGGGAAGGGGTTCCTACACAGATAAAGGCCACCTCCGAATTGTTCATCGCTTCCGCGGTATCCCCGGTGACCTGGATTAACCCTCGATCTCGAGCTTCGGTGATCCGATTGGAAATTTCCGTTTCTGCAACGGGACTGATGCCACTTTCTATCGCCTTCCGTTTGGCGGGATCGGGATCCATTCCGATCACGTGATGTCCCTGGTGCGTGAGGCCGGCAACCATGGTTGAGCCGACGTATCCGAGTCCGAATACGGAGTATGTGCCCATTTAGAGGCTCCGAAAAAGTTCGTCGAATTCTTTTGCGACAGAATCGTAATTATATCTTGTTCGGGAAAGCTCCGCGGCCTTCCTTCCCATGTCTATACGCTGTTCTGGATTTTCATGCCATTGTATCACTCTGTTTGCGAGTCGGTCGATAAATCCTTCTCCGGGATCAATGAGAGCCCCACTTCCCGTTTCGGCTACCATCTCTTTTTGGACTCGAGAGTATCCCATGGCAAGGACCGGCACTCCGCATGCTATATATTCGACGATTTTCTGCGGAAAAGTGAGCTCTGTTCTCCAGGCATCTTCTGGACGAACGGGAGAGAAGGCAATATCGGTCGAGCTAATCACCTCTCCCAATCTATCTGGGGGGAGGGATCCGGTGAAATGAAAGTGCTTCTTCAATCCGGCCTTTTCAATTTCCTTCTGCAGCTTTTCCTTGGCGGGGCCTGCTCCTGTCATTAGGAAACAGAGGTTGGGAATTCGATCTTGTAGGATTTTAGAGAGGGGTAAGACGCAATCGACTCCTTGTTGGGTGTGATAACTACCCATGTAGAGGAGGCAAAATGAATCCTCTGGAATCCCAAGGGATTTTCGAGAATCCTTCTTGTCCCGGGGGAAAAAACGAGATTCATCGGCCGCGTTCGGGATCACTTTCAATCGATCTGCGGGGATGGGAAAATTTTCCCGCATGTACTCTTTCAAGGCATCTGTTAATACGATGATTTTCGATGCCCACTTATAGTTTTGAAGGTAGAAGGTGCGTGCCCACTTATCGATGCCCGGCTTTGCTTCGGGAGCGGCTCCATTTACCTCAAGGATCAGGGGGATTCCTTTCAGTCGGGCAAAGGTGGCGGGTTCCAGGGTGTAGGGGATCTCTCTCATTAAGACCGCATCATATGGGCGAGAGAGTCTGGTACAGAGTGTCTCGAATAACTGAATGTGCCAAGAAAGGGTTCCGAGTCTTGGAATATTTCTTCTTTTCAATGCGGTTACTCGGAGCCCGGGCCTTTCTTGAGAAAGGGCGGGGGCGATTCCGACAAGATCGACTTCGATGCCTCTTTGTGCAAGCGCGGCGGAGAGACCATTAGCTCGACTTGCGGGGGCATCTGGGTTTGCCAGGATCGCATTGGTCACGTATAGAATTCGCATCGTTCGATTACTATATCGGCCCGTATGCAGATTGGTCCGCGACAAATTTTTGGCCCAAAGAGGATTCGCTCTCCATTTGACGATCGATTTTTTGCGTGCTACCATGCGCAGAGCATCACGGAGGGATTAATTTAAACATGAGTACGGAAACCGTTGAGTCTCCAGCCGAATCACAGACTGGCTTTGGGAAAACGGATCGGAAAGACAACTGGTGGGTCGGGCCACTCTTGACCGCTCTCGGTTTGGGCGCTTTCGTGGTCTATTCCACATTCCGCGCGATTTACAACAAGGATTATGTCGTGGAGTGGGCAGGGTGGGGAGAGATGCTCTCTCCGTTCTATTCGCCGCTTCTGGTTCTTCCTTTTCTTCCCTCCTGGATTTCTCCCGCTTTTCTTATTCTTTGGGCTCCCGGTGGGTTCCGCGTTACCTGCTACTATTACAGAAAAGCGTACTATCGCGCTTTCTTTGCCGACCCCGCGGCGTGTGCGGTCGGAGAAGCGCGGGGGCATAAGTACAAGGGCGAAACGTTCGTCCTTCTTTTCCAGAACCTGCACCGTTATTTTCTCTACTTCGCCCTCGCCTTCCTCGTCATTCTATCGATCGATACCATCCGAACCATGATCGGGCCGGATGGGTTTCAGGTCACGGTGGGGACCTTAGTTCTGGCGATGAATACGACACTCCTTTCTCTGTATACCTTCTCTTGTCACTCCCTTCGACACCTGATCGGCGGAAAGATTGATTGCTTCTCCTGTGTCGCTTTTGGGAACTCAAGACACAAAATGTGGAAAGGGGTCTCGAGGCTTAACGAGAATCATATGCTTTGGGCTTGGTTGAGCCTCTTTGGGGTTGGTTTTACTGATTTTTATGTCTGGATGGTAGCATCCGGGCGCATTACGGATTTCAAGATTATCTGATGGAAAAGTACGAAACACACGATTACGACGTTGTCATCATCGGCGCCGGGGGGGCAGGACTTCGCGCTGCGATTGAATCTTCTTCTGCCGGAGCAAAGACCGCGCTCATTTGCAAATCCCTGCTTGGAAAAGCGCATACGGTTATGGCGGAGGGGGGATGTGCTGCGGCCCTTTCGAACTCTGATGATCGTGATTCCTGGAAGGTTCACTTCAAGGATACGATGAAGGGGGGGAAGTACCTCAACCAGTGGCGTATGGCCCAACTGCATGCTCAGGAAGCTCCGGACCGGGTTCGTGAACTCGAAGAGTGGGGTGCGGTTTTCGATCGGACCAAAGATGGTCGGATGATGCAAAGAAACTTTGGTGGACACACCTATCCTCGTCTTGCCCATGTCGGTGACCGAACGGGCTTGGAAATGATTCGAACGCTCCAAGATCGGGGCGTTCATGGTGGGATCGATGTCTATATGGAATGTACGGTGCGGGCTATTCTCAAGGATGGGGATCAAGCGGCCGGGGCATTCTGTTACTGGCGGGAGACGGGCCGATTCGTCATTTTCCGTGCAAAATCGGTTGTGATTGCAACTGGCGGTATCGGGAAGTGTTGGGAAGTCTCCTCCAACTCGTGGGAATATACCGCCGATGGCCATGCCATGGCGTACTGGGCTGGGGCGGACTTAATTGATTCCGAATTTGTTCAATTCCATCCGACCGGGATGGTGTGGCCTCCGAGTGTTCGCGGGACCTTGATTACGGAAGGGGTTCGTGGAGAAGGGGGCGTTCTAAAGAACAGCGATCAGGTTCGCTTTATGTTTGATAACGTCCCGGAAATGTTCCAGGGGGATTACGCAGAGAGTGAAGACGAGGCGACCGAATGGGTCAACTCGGTTATTGCCGGAAAGCAGGCGAAGGCGCGCCGTCCTCCAGAACTATTAACCCGGGATGTTGTGGCCCGGGCGATCCGCAAACAAGTACGAGCCGGGAAAGGCTCTCCCCACGGTGGGGTCTTCCTCGATATCGCCTCGAAGCGGACCGCCGAAGAGATCAAAAAGAAACTTCCGAGTATGTACCACCAGTTCAAGGAATTGGCGGATGTCGATATCACCCGCGATCCGATGGAAGTAGGACCCACTTGTCACTACTCCATGGGCGGGATTGCGGTCGATTCGGAGACACAGGAGTCGACGGTTCCGGGTCTCTTCGCCTGCGGGGAAGCTGCGGGGGGGATGCACGGGGCGAATCGCCTTGGAGGGAACTCTCTCTCGGATCTTCTGGTGTTCGGAAAGCGCGCCGGAGAATATGCGGCGAAGCGGGCGAAAGAGATGGAGTCTCTTCCCACCCTCAATGAGGATGAGATCCAAGCGCACGCGAAAGAGGCTCTTGCCCCGTTTGAAAGAGAAGAAGGGGAGAACCCTTTTGTGATTCATGACGATCTCCGGAAGATGATGCAAGACAAGGTCGGTATTGTTCGGACGGAAGAAGACTTAAAAGAGGCTTTGGTCGAGATCGAAAAGTTCCGCGAGCGAGCCGCGAAGGTAAAGGTAGGAGGAAATATTCAATTTAATCCTGGCTGGCACCTGGCGCTGGACTTGAAGAATATGCTCGATATCAGTGAAGCGGTTGCGACCGCTGCGTTGGCCCGACAGGAGAGTCGTGGGGGGCATACCCGGGAAGATTATCCCGATTCGGATGAGGAAGTTTGGGGCAAACAGAACAATCTCATTCGATTGAAAAACGGGAAACTCGAATTGGAGACGAGGGTTCTTTCTGATATGCCGGATGATCTGAAAGAATTGATCGGGAAGAAATAAGATGGCGGAAGAAGCGATTCTGAAGGTATTCCGCGGGGACAAGGATGGCGGAAAGATGGTCGAGTACCGTGTTCCGATGGTCCCTGGAATGGTGGTCCTCGATGCGATTCATTCTATCCAAGCGCTGCACAGCCCGGAGCTTGCGGTTCGGTGGAACTGTAAAGCGGGGAAGTGTGGTTCTTGTACCGCCGAGGTGAACGGGCGGCCCCGCCTCATGTGTATGGATCGCATGGATCAATATCCTTCGGAGGTTGCTGTTGTTGTTCGTCCGATGAAGGCTTTTCCGGTGATGAAAGATCTCGTTACCGACGTATCGTGGAATTACAAGGTCAATCGTTCGATTCCCGCCTTCAAGATGCGCAAAGATATTCCACAACGCTTTTCCCAAGAGGAAGCGGATCGGGTACAGGAATTCCGTAAATGCATCGAATGCTTCTGCTGCCAGGATGTGTGTCACGTTCTACGCGATCACGAAAAGCATGAGTCTTTCGGAGGTCCCCGTTTCTTCGTTCGAACTGCCGGTCTCGAAATGCATCCTCTCGATGGGGAAGATCGTCGCGAACTTCTGAAGAAAAGCCTCGGGATCGGGTATTGCAACATCACGAAGTGTTGCACGGAAGTTTGTCCGGAGGGGATTAAGATTACGGACAACGCGATCATTCCTCTCAAGGAGCGTGTTGCCGATAAGTATTACGATCCGGTTCAACTTCTCTGGCGAA
>CAYRLD010000122.1:0-7312 GCA_964424925.1 uncultured Planctomycetales bacterium | reverse complement strand
TCTTGTCCAGGGTCATTTTCTTCTGGTTAGTTGCATTGAGATGCTTATGAAGTCCTTCGGCATCCCCGTTGGCAACGGCAGAAAGAACTTCGTTTGCAACCGTAACGGCAGGATGAGAAGGCTTTTCTTTCTTTATTTCCGCTACCGGGGTGGTTGTTTCCTCCGCTTTCCCGGAACAGCCCAGAAGTGTGGAGAGCAGGAAAAAGGAAATTAAGAATGGCTTCATGGCAATTTTCCTCATCGGGGGGGCGTTCAAAGCAGGAAATGGTGGGCAGGGAGGGATTCGAACCCCCGAAGGCATAAGCCAACAGGTTTACAGCCTGTCCCCTTTGGCCGCTTGGGTACCTGCCCAAAGATAACGATCGAGAGTATACCCGGGGAAACAGGAGAGCGAAAGAAAATTGACCCCCTCGTTGCTCCCTTGTAGGGGTCATGATAGGGTACGCACCATGAGGAAAATTTTATCCCTTCTCTTGTTGTGTTCTCTTTCTGCCTGTGGATCTATTGCGCAGAAAGGCGTCCCCCGTCTTAAGGGAGGGGCGGTTGTTTCCCCCGAACCTCGTGCCGCGGAAGTGGGGGCTCAAGTTCTCCGTGATGGGGGGAATGCGGTCGATGCCTCTGTTGCAACCTTCTTTGCTCTTGCCGTAACCTTTCCCCAGGCGGGAAATCTTGGGGGGGGTGGTTTTATGCTCGTCTCCCAAGACCAAGAGGTCGAGGCTCTCGACTACCGTGAGAAGGCTCCGCTCTCGGCACATCGGGATCTCTATTTGAATGAGAAGGGAGAGGTGGTTCTTGGGCTCAGCCTGAAGACTCACCTTGCCTCTGGTGTGCCCGGAAGTGTTCAAGGTATGTGGGAGGCACACCGACGTTTTGGGTCTCTTCCTTGGAAAAGACTTCTCGCTCCTGCGATCCGGCTTGCTCGAGAGGGAATTCAATTAACGAAGAATGAGGCGGATCGGTTCTCCCGGGGGCCGGGGCATGCAAACTTTCAAAAATATTTCCGGGGAAAGGCGGGAGAACGGTTTGTTCAACTCGAACTTGGGAAGACTCTGTCTCGCATTGCGGAACAAGGTCCCGATGGCTTCTACCGAGGGGAAACGGCCGATCTGATTGTGGCCGAGATGAATCGAGGAAACGGCCAGATAACGCGAAAAGATCTGGAGTCGTATCGGGCCATTTGGCGGAAGCCTGTTCACGGAACGTATCGAGGTCGAGATGTGTATTCCATGTGTCCTCCTTCTTCAGGGGGCATTGCTGTTGTTCAGATCCTGAACATGCTGGAAGGGTTTTCTCTTCCAGCGCACAATTCAGCAAACTACCTTCATCTGCTTGCAGAGATCGAAAAGCAGGTCTTTGCCGATCGTTCTGTTCATCTGGGGGATTCCGACTTCGTCCCTGTTCCCGCTTTCTTGACCTCGAAGAAGTATGCTCAGAAAAGAGCGGCCCATATTTCTATCGACCGAAAAACTTCTCCGAAATCGATTTCTCACGGACGCGGGGAAAGTGAGGAGACGACTCATTTTTCCGTCGTCGATCGGTGGGGGAATGGTGTTTCGAATACGACGACTCTCAATGGCTCTTTTGGTTCCGGGATCGTTGTCGAAGGGGCCGGGTTCCTTTTAAATAATGAGATGGATGACTTCTCTTCTAAGCCTGGGGTTCCCAATATGTTTGGGGTGACGGGAGGGGAAGCGAATGCGATTGCATCGGGGAAGCGGATGCTTTCCTCCATGTCGCCTACCTTGGTATTTCAGGAAGGAAAGCTCTGGCTGATCCTTGGATCTCCCGGAGGCCCTACGATCATTACCACCGTGGCTCAAGTTATCCTGAATCGGATTGAACACGGAATGACTCTGCCCGAGGCTGTGGCGGCTCCCCGGTTCCATCATCAGTGGCCTCCGCGGAAATCAGGAGATGACTCGATTCGGATTGAGAAAGCGATCGATGTGGAGTCTCTGGAGCACTGGTATACGTTTGAAGTCCGCCGTATCGGGGATGTTCAAGCGATTGAGATTGATGGTCCAGGCGTGATCGGGGCTCCGGATCCTCGGGGAACAGGCACGGTTGTCTACGAGTAATCGGCAGGGATGGCCGGATCTCCTCAAAGGGGTTTCGGTTCTTCTTATGATCCAGGTTCATTTGATGGAACTCTTCGCGCGTCCCGATATCTTTGTTTCGAAGGGTGGCCAGGTCTCTCTCTTGCTTGGGGCCCCCCCCGCGGCACCTGTTTTTATGGTGATGATGGGGCTCTTCCTATTTCGTACCCAAAAGCCGATGCGCGCTTTGCTTCTCCGGGGGCTTGGCCTTTTGACTGGTGGGCTTCTTCTAAATATTGGATTGAATGCTCATCTTTTCGTTCGAATCTGGAGGGGTGATTTCGAACTCAATCCTTGGGCCTATGTGTTTGGGGTCGATATTCTCTTACTGGCCGGTATGAGTGTTGTTTTGATTGCTCTTCTCCGACCGATCTTTCAACGCTTTTTTCCCTTGGCTCTCTTGATCGCGTTTGGATGCTCATGCGCGACTCTCTTGATTCCAAATTCTGTTTCTGCGCCATATCCGTACATAACCGCTTTCCTCTGGGGAAAGACTACTTGGTCATATTTTCCACTGCTGCCGTGGTTCTCTTGGTCGCTTCTGGGATACTTTCTGGGTGCCGTATTCGAAAAACAGGTTCCCCTCCGGATTCGAGTTCTGGTGATTTGTTCCAGTCTCTTTGTTGTCTTTCTCCTGTTCCCGATGGGGTTTCGAATATCGGCCGATCTTCCGGAGTACTATCATCATGGACCTCTTTACTTTTTCTGGGGGTCTTGTTTTGTGTTGGTCTTGATGGGATTATTTTTCCTGATGGATCGACTTCCCGGTCTCACTTTCTTTCGATGGCTTGGAAAGAATGTTACCTCGGCATTTGTTTTTCAGTGGCTTCTCATTGGGAATATTGCGACCGCTCTCTATCGGACACAGGGATGGGGGGATCTGGTGGCTTGGTTCGTTGGCGTTGTGGGTGCGGTCTCCCTCTTCGTTCGTGGGTGGGAATATGTTCGATCTAAGGTTTTCGCTCCTGTCTCAGAGTAATTTAATAACCCGGGGAGAACGGACCGTACCACTTCCCTTGGAATCCTTGTTGGACCCAGTATTTTCCATCTTCGGAGCAGTAATGTGCGCTACTGGGCCCTCCCAAGTTTGTGGAATAGAGGTCGGCTGCAACTAAGGTCGAGTTATCTATCGGGCAGATTCCCCCAGAGAGAACCGGGATCGATGTTGAGGTCGCTGTGTTTGTCAATGGATCCGATACGCTGCCAAAATGTTCGTCGACTAGGTAAGCATAGGTTCGTTCGAGACCGATCGAAACCGATCCTCCCTCCGTTTGTGCTAACACCCACCCTGAGGGCGCCGTTAAGGTGGCGAGGCTATAGGGTGTTGTGATGATCATGGGAACCATCTGGCCAGGAGCTGGCGTGACTTCCTCTATATGCACGGTTGCCGAATTCCCACTCCACTCTACATTTGTAATATCGAGAGAGTAGCCTCCATTCGGCTTCTTGCTCGAAAGAATGGCGACGCCCAGATTTGTATGAAAATCAATTTTCTTGTCCGGTGCGATCCCCGTAATTCTTCGGTGAAGGAAATTCCAAGCCGTCTCTTCTCGGGTGATGAAGAGGCGGGTTGTTGGGCCTGCGAAAGGGTGAAAGCTTCCTTGGGAAAGAAAGGTCCATTGAGGAGAAGTGTCGGATAGAGGGGCCGCCAATGGTTCCTGTGGCTCCGTTCCGTTTTGACCGCACCCAACGATGAGAAGTGCAAGCAGGGCGGGTGTAAATTTTTTCATTTCCCTCTCTCCTTATTTGAGAACAAGATTCCGAGCGGGCGGTAACGTGGTTCCTTCTGGCTGAACTTTTGTATTCTTTTCGAATGTGAGCGGAATTTCACATAGGGGGCAGGGAATTCTTTTGTTTCCCATTCCGGAAGATCCGTACCAGATTCGCTCGCAAACATGACATCGAAGGAGTCTTCGAGTTCTTTTTGAACCGGTACGCTTTGATCTGGGAATATAGAGGTCCCGACTACAGGAGGGGCAGAAGACAATTTGCCCTTCTCTTTGACGAGGGACATTCATCTTGCATCCACAGTGGCATTCTACGGGATGATGGGAAGAGGTTCTTTTCATGCTGTCTATTAGTGTGCAGAGAATCTCGGATCGATTTAAGAAATTTAGGAATTAAGAAGAGCCGCTCCGAAAACTCCCGCACTGTCTCCCAATTTGTTCGGAACGATCGGCGTGAGAAGAGTGGGGTGGAAAAGATGCTTTTGTACTTCGGCCGGGCCTTCTGTATAGAGCGATTTGATATGGCTTACCCCTCCTCCGAGAACGATGATATCCGGGTCGAGAATGTTTACGACCGCTGCAAGCGCTTTTCCGAAATGGGTGGTTAATCTCTCTATGGTTTCTCTTGCGGCAGAATCGGAATCAACCTCATTCGAAATTTCTTCGAGCGAGGCGATCTTTCCGGTTCGTGTTCGGTAGTATTCTTCCAACGCTGGGCCTGAGATAATGGTTTCTACGCATCCCACTCGGCCGCAGTAGCAATCGGGACCTTGTGGGTCGAGCGGGTTGTGTCCCCATTCTCCCGCAATTCCGTGCCGGCCGGTGAGAGGTTTCCCCTGCAGAACAATTCCCCCACCGACTCCGGTTCCCAGAATGATTCCAAAAGCGGTCTGGGCTCCTTTTGCGGCGCCCCATCGGGCTTCGGCAAGAGTAAAGCAGTTGGCATCATTTTCGATATGGATCGGTATGCCGAGTTTCTTCTCAAGGTCCGATTGGAGGTGTTTTCCAATGAGGCATGTGGTGTTGCTGTTTTTGAGGGTATGGTTTTCTGGGTCGAGGGTGCCTGGTGTTCCCATCCCGATTTGACTTGGATTGATTTTGGAACTCTTTCTCAGTTCCTCAATGAGGGTATATATTTGGGAGAGGATGTGGTCATAGCCTTTTTCCGCTTCGGTCGGAATGCGGATTCGGCAAAGGGGATGAGGGGAAGCTTCTTCTAGAACGACCCCTTCAATCTTTGTTCCCCCGAGATCGATTCCCCAAAGTATCTTGCTCATTCCTGTCACCATATCGATTCGGAATCTGTTTGACAAATCGAGTCTGGAGGTTCCATCATCTTCGGATATGAAAGCTTCTTCGTGGCGTCGCATGGCGATGGCGGCCTGGAGTCGTCCGGATGACCCCACTATTCATGGGATGATCGAGGTCGAAGTTTCCCGCTCTCTTGCTTATCTGGAATCAGAGCGTGAGAAGAGTGGGGTGCATGTAACGGTGACTCATCTTGTTGCTCGTGCCGTAGCGTATGCTCTGTCGAAAGTTCCCGACGCTAATGTCCAGATTCGATGGGGGAGGGTTGTTCCTCGAAGCTCTATTAATATCTTTCTTCAAGTGGTTTCGGAAGATGGTCGAGATCTTTCCGGAACTCTTGTGAAAGAGGCTGATAAAAAAACGGTTTGTGAAATTGGGCAGGAACTTCTCGTGAAATCGCAGGAGATCCGGGAAAAGAAAACAAAAGAGTTTAAGGGCGCTTTGCAACTGGCGAAGTGGCTGCCTCGAAGTGTATTACGAATTCTCCTTCGTGTGACCGATTGGGTTGGGCATGACCTTCGATGGGATTTAAGTTGGCTGGGGCTTCCTCCCGATCCTTTTGGCAGTGGTATGGTCTCGTCCATCGGCATGATGGGAACGAATATTGGATTGGCACCGATCTTTCCCTTATCGAGGGCCCCCGTTTTAGTCGTTGTTGGCGCTATTCGAGATCGCCCCTGGGCGGAGGAGGGTTCTGTGGTGGTGCGACCCATTATGCCGATTACCGCTACCTTTGACCATCGGCTCGTCGATGGGTATCAGACGGCTGCTCTTGGAAGGGCTTTTCAGGAATACCTGGAGGACCCCGTTAAAGCGGAGGAAGGGTTTGGAGCTGGGAGCGGGACTTGAACCCGCAACCTCCGGTTTACAAAACCGGAGCTCTGCCAATTGAGCTATCCCAGCCAATCGGAATCCTCACATCTTACAAAGTCGTGATTTTTCATCCACGCTTTTCTGAAAAGGAATCTCTTCTTGTTTCAAAAAAGAGGAGAGATTACTATTCCTTTCCCGATGGACCTGACAATCTGCATTCCTGTATTTAACGAAGTAAATCTGACCTTGGACTGCCTCGCCTCTGTCCCGGCTGCAGCAGGAGATCTTCGTGTTCAGGTTCTTCTTATTGATAATGGATCCTCTGATGGAACCTCGCAAAAGGTTGGGCAGGACTACCCAGATGTCGAAATTATCCGAAACGAGACTAATCGTGGGTTTGCTTCTGCTGTTAATCGTGGAATAGAGCGGGCTTTGGCGAGCAAAATCCTTATTTTGAATAATGATTCGCGGCTTCTTCCTCACTCCCTAAAACCTCTTACTATATATATGGAGGAAACGCCGTCTATTGGGATTCTGGGCCCTCGACTTATTGGAGAAGATGGGCGGCCCCAAAATTCCATCGCAAATTTTCCAACCCTTCTCGAGATTCTTGTTGGGAAGTGGATTCTTCGCTTCCTTTATCCTCGTCGCTACTCTGGAAAAAGGGTCCAATTTCATGTTCCAACGGAAGTGCAGTCTGTTGTGGGCGCCGCCATACTGGTTCGGCGTGAAATGATAGAACAGGTTGGTTTGTTTGATGAGCGTTTCTTTTTCTTCTTTGAAGAGACTGATTTATGTCGGAGGGCAGCTCAATCTGGCTGGAAAGTTTGTTTTTTTCCAGGAATCGACGTTGTGCATAAAGGCGGGGGGAGTGTTCGAAAGTATGATACTCTCAAATCAATTGAATATATTCGCTCTTTGTTTCTCTATTTTCATAAAAGCCAACGGAAGGCCTATTTTGTCCTGCAAATCACTTATCCAGTAAAGATCCTTCTCGAGGTTCTTTTCTATGGCCTTTCCTTGATCTTTTCCTTCGGACTCTCGTCTCGAGTCCAGAGGCGGTTTCGAAAAAAATGGGCCTCTTTCTGGTGGATTCTCCGGGGGGCTCCGGAAGGGGAGGGGTTGAAAGTCATAAAATAATGCTCAATTATTGCGATTTTCGCCTTTTTCAGTTGACATGGGCATGCCCTTTGCTAAACTTACCGCCTTTACAACTTAGCCCAGAGCGCTTGGAGGGGATTCTCCGTCCCATTTGACCTCGATTCTCAGGGCCAGCGGTTTCCTTAAAGAACGATGAAATCAGGTGCTGGAGTGGCTCAGTGGTAGAGCACGTCCTTGGTAAGGACGGGGTCATGGGTTCAAATCCCA
>CAYRLD010000121.1:0-7370 GCA_964424925.1 uncultured Planctomycetales bacterium | reverse complement strand
CACGATCGGAACCCTCATGACCGCGTGCGGAGGCGGCGGAGGCAGTGATCACGATCATAGTCCGGCTCCTGTTGCTTCTTTTATCGATAACAGCCTTCCTGCCCACGTTCAGGTTCACGCGCCAAACCACACGTATACCTGGCTCAAGACCGAAACCATTTGGACCGATTCCCAAGGAACTGAAAAGGTGATGACCGCTTATCACATCAATAGCTCGGAAGGATACGGCGTCGATCACGAAGATCGTGGGCTCACCACCTCTGTTTTCTACTTCAACAATAACATCATCGAAGCGGCTATTTTTGATCGTCACCCCTACAAAATTCCTCCCCACTCTACCGTAAATTTTGGAAAGCAAGTATGGGGTCCGATTCGTCGCAGCGATTTCAGCACGAGTCGTCTCACCCTCGATTTCGAAAACGAAACCGCTAGCTGGCAGGACATGTATCCTTCTCGGAAAAACCTCACTTCTCAGGAAAAAGAGCTGAATGCTTTTGAGTTTGGTCCTGCCGTTCTCTCCTATGCTCAGGCGAAGCTAGGACAGGTGGTCGGAAACGGTGAATGCTGGACACTTGGGCACTACGCATTTATTACCGCGGGCGCTCAGGGAGCGGTGAAGTATGTTTTTGGAACCGAAATCGCCCGAGGAAAAGTGGGCTCGAATAACGTTTTTGAAAAGGCTCGAATCGGAGATGTCATTCAGTTTGATGCGACCCGCTTTTCTACTGGATCCGGATGGTTTCAAGCCGGGGTTCCTAACCACACCGCCATCATCGAATCGATTTCGGGAGACCGGGTTACGGTTCTCGAGCAGAACGTTCCAGTCGGTGGCGCCGTAAAGCGAACCACCTATGACTTCTCCAAAGTGATCAACGGAATCTATGTCATCTACCGGGCCTACCCCAAAGGATAAAAGCTTCGTCCCTTCTCCCCCACTCTAGGGGCAGGGGTTTTCCCCCTGCCCCTTATTTTTTATCCAAAGGGAAAAAAGGAAACGAATACGGTTTCTTTTTGGAATAGGTCGCGCGAATTTTTCCTAGAAATGAATTGGCCCTTTCTTTGCTTTGTCATGGTTATGACCCTTTCGATGGCCAAATTAGTGCTGATTCTTCTCTTTCCGTTTGTGCCCGCTTTTGCAGGAGTTCTTGGTTCTGCTTCAACCTCATCTTCTTTCCATCCCGTCTGTTCGCTCGCTTCGAACAGCAGGCCCGCTGCTCTTCGTGGGCAGCGGGCCTCACTTCCCTTTTCAGAAAAAGCTCTTCGAATTCGTTCGGAAAACTGGAAATGGGGGTGGCTGAGTGTCCCTCGGTGGAAATGGCTACAAACGGATCATTTGTATATTCGGACAAATGGTCGATTACGGGAGGTAAGAAAGGTCGCACTATTTGTGGAGTCGTTTCTTTCTTCTGTGCAGGCTGGTTCGATCCAGTTCAGGCTTACACTACATATATTCAGAGACCGGGAGTCATTTGCTCGTTATGCATCCCTGCGGGGTCGAAACAAATCAGTTCCTTTTTTCGATCACGATTATCAGGAGGTGGTTACGTTTCTTTCTTCCATGGAGGATCGAGATCTTGTTTTGGAAGGGACCCAGAGAGTGATAGAGGGGTTCCTCAACTAACGGAGTTGGGTTTACTTTTTGGTCACGTACTCTTGAATCACCTTTTCTAAGTAATCAGGAATGGGGATTGGTTCTGTTTTTCCCGACTCTTCGTTTTTCACCTCAAAGTTTAGCTTTTTCACTCCATTGAAGGAGAGAACCGTGACTTCGGCGGTATAGGTAATCACTTGACCTTCGATATTGGGATCGTTTGAAACAAGAGCCGCAGCGCTTTGAAGCCCTTTTACTTTTCCCTCTTTTACAAGCAAGACGATGCTGGCGCGCGACTTTTTCCAATCGAAGGAACTCTGGTTGGCTTGCTCCTTCATGATCGTTTCAATATCTTTTCCAGTAAGAGCAACTGTGATCGGAGTGATGGAGTTGGTTGTTTCTCCCAATGTGGCGTTTTCTAAATGGTCGAAGAGAACCCGCAATACATCCTCAGGATTTTGCACGCCTCGGCCGGCTCCCCCATTTCCCATCTCTTCTGCGGTAACCCAATCTTCGAGAAATTCATGATAGATCCAGACCTTTTCTCCGACGCGGACAATTCTCTTCTCATCTTTTCCCGATCCCGTGTACCGAATATAGAGGACGCCTGGATTTACCCAGACACTCTCACCAGAAATTTCATAGGGATCCCCTTGAGGCATCTTGATGACCGCTTCAAATTGGGCATGATAACTCGCCTGCTTTCGGGTAGCTTCGATCGCACTGGATGCGATAGAAGTTGCATCCTGTTGACCACAAAACAGGGTAAAAATGAGTGACAACGGCAGAATCATATTTTCTCCTCTATAGGTTACACGCCTTATTGCTTATCATAGCCGGATAATTTTTGCTGAAGACTCTCTTTTGCTCGATGAAGAAGAGATTTTACCGCTTCCAAGGAGGTTTTCATTGTTTCGGATATCTCTTCGTAACTCATCTCTTCATATCGAGCGAGGATTACCGCCATACGTTGATTTTCGGGAAGGGAATCGATCGCCTCTTTTACCGCTCGCCTGAGTTCTCCTTGATGAATCTGATCGTCCGGGGCGCGGGCCTCCCCCTGTTCGGTCATATCATCGATGGGGTCCAAAGATGCCGGTTGATTTTTTCGGGATCGAATTTCATTAAGACAGTGGTTCACGGTAATTCGGTAAAGCCAGGTTGAGAATTTCGCTTTGGGGGTGTATTTGTGTCGAGCGCGATAGAGTTTTAAGAAGACTTCTTGAGCCGCATCATCCGCTTGGGTAGCGTTTCCCAAGTACCGGTAAATGAGATTGAGAACATTTCGTTGATGTTTTGTTACCAGGACCTCAAAGGCCTTTTCATCCCCTTTTTGAAATCGGAGCATGACCTCAATATCGGGATCTTTGGGGCGCTCTTCTGTCATTTTAAAACTCGACGATTATCTACCCGCCGAGTGATCCCGATTTTATCGAGATGTTCCAAGAGGGGAATCACATATTTTCGGGTTGTTCCGATAAGATCCCGTACCTGGGCCGCTTCAATCGGACCGGTATCTTCTATTGTTTTCGAAATAAGGTCGATCGCTTCTTTCAAATTCTCGTAATGGAGAAGAACGTCATCCTTAAGGAGTAGGATCGTTCCCTCGTCGATCAGTAATTTAAGGACCTTTTCAAGCCGATCTTTTTTGTGGGAAAGTTGTTCGGGAAGTTCCGCCTTTCGTGGCGTGGCAAACCTAGTTTTATGTAAAAGGGTTTCTACCTCTTTTTTCGCTTTCGTTTCCTCGGGAGAAATCTGGATCTGAAAGGAGGATCGGCGGACCTTGTCGTTTCGAATTTGAAGGGCGCCACTCTCTTCTAGTTTTAATAGAGCTTGCTCCAGAAGAGGTTGTTCCAATTTAGCCCGGTTGCGGAGACTCGGAAGTTCCATTCCCGCCCGAAGAGGGTTTTCTTGATGAAACGTTTCTACCAGAACCGCGAGAGAGTCCATTACCCCTTCGAAGGCGTTGATATGCATAAAGCGATTCGATTTGAATCGAACCAACTTATGATCGATTTTCTCTAACGCCTCCATACAATCTTTCTCTGGGAGTTTGGCCAAAACCGAAAGCTCCTTTCCATTGACTGTCTTTGGCCCGGCATTCTTCAAGGCAATTTCTACTTGGGATCCTTCTGTCGAAAGGCTCTTCTCTTTTTCTTCCAATTGTTGCATGACCTCTGTGCGAAGCCGACGCAGTTTCTGGTCGCTCGCATCGAGGATCTTTCCTCCTCCGATGGTGTACATCGGGCTCTGCAAGCGAGCGATATAGAGGTCTCCGGGTGCGGTTACGATCGGTTCTTCGAGTTGAAATTGTGCATAGCATTGATCGCCTGGAGAGAGCTCTTTTTTGTCGAGAAGAATAATTCGGCCATCACATTCCGCCGTTCCCGCATGCAGTTTAATCGGCGCACGGTTTTTTAGGGTCACCGCTCGATCCGGTCTGTAATGAAACTTCCCTTCGACGAACCGTACGGATTTATAATATCCGGGGGTTGCCGCTACCATTCCCCGGTGTACCTCTTCTTGGTGGAGGTCCGAAACATTGATCGCACTGGAGTGACCGGCACGGATTTCTTCCACATCACATTTGTAGGCCTGTAACCCCCGAACACGCCCCTGTTTTTGGCCAGGAAGGATGTCGAGAGAGTCGCCGATTTTTAAGCGACCGCTTACCGGTACACCTGTAATAATGGTTCCGAATCCTTTTGCGCTGAAGGTCCGTTGGATCGGCATCCGGAAAACCCCGGTCGTTTCCCGGCGGGGGATGTCTTTGATCGTTTCGTGTATGAGATCGATCAATGAGTCCATGCCCTCTCCGGTCATGGCAGAAACTTCCGCGACAGGAGCTTCGGCAAGAAAAGTTCCTTGGACCATCTCTTGAACTTCCTCGCGAACTAATTCCCGGAAATCAGCGTCCGAGCGATCCGTTTTTGTCAGAACGATGATTCCTTTGGGAAGTCCCAGAAGAGACATGATGTTAACATGTTCCCGGGTCTGGAGATTCGGGCCCTCATCTGAGGCTATAATAAGCAGGGCTAGGTCGATTGAGGTTGCCCCTGCTACCATGTTTTTAATGAATCGTTCGTGTCCCGGGACATCGATCAAGCCGACTCTTTGGCCTGTTTTAAGCTCGAAAGGCGCGAAGCCAAGGTCGATCGTCATTTCGCGCCGTTTCTCATCTGGTAGACGGTCGGGATCGATTCCCGTAAGACGTTTGACCAGGGTCGATTTTCCATGGTCAATGTGCCCGGCCGTACCAATGATGATGTTGTAAATGTCTGATTCTTTTAAAGCCTGAGCCATGAGGGAACGATTCTAGCAGACCAGGGAAGAAACGGGCAAGTTCCACTCTTGCCAGCTGGGTCCCGGGAGAAATAGAATGCGGCAAAGCAGGATGGATATTCAAGAGACAATATTGGACACCATTGGGGAAACTCCTCTGATCCGGTTGCAGAAGATCTTTCGAAAACCGGGGGTAGAGATCCTAATGAAACATGAGGGATTCAACCCGTGTGGCAGTGTGAAGGAGCGAATTGCCCTTGCTCTCATCCGGGGTGCCCAAAAAGATGGCGATCTTCATACTGGAATGACTCTTGTGGAGTCTTCCAGTGGGAATACCGGGATCGGACTGGCGATGGCGGCGGCGGTTCTCGGGTATCCCTGTCTTATTACCATGTCCAACCGGGTATCGATTGAACGCCGGAAAATGATTCGTGCTTTTGGGGCCGAATTGGTGTTGGTAGATGGGGGAAGTGACGAGGCGTGGAGCAAGGCGGATGAGATCGCGGCAACGGATTCAAAAAAGTATTTCCGGATTCACCAATACAAATCCCCCCATAATGCGCACATCCACTACACCACGACCGGCCCGGAAATTTGGAGGCAGACGGGAGGGAAGATCGACGTCTTTGTCTCTACATTAGGAACCACCGGAACCATTATGGGAGCGGGTTCATTTCTCCGAGAGAAAAATGAAAATCTTCGGATTGTCTCTGTGGAACCGACCTCGGAGAATAAACAGCAAGGAATCCGCAACGTTGCCGTTCAACGTACGCCGGAGATCTGGGATGAATCGATCGTCGATGAAAGGATGATATCGAAGGATGCGGATGCCTTCTCCTTCGCAAGGGAGCTTGCTTTACAAGAGGGGATCTTTGCGGGGATTAGTTCGGGAAGCGCCCTTTGGGGGGCGATTGAGCAGGCGAAACGGTTAGAAAAAGGAACGGTTGTTGTTCTTCTTCCAGATGGAGGGGAAAAATATTTATCGACCACCCTCTATGGTGAGGAGGCGGAATGAACATTCGGGAAGCAGAAGCAGAAGATGTTCCCGCGATTGTCGATCTATGGACGGAGATGTGGGATTTTCATGTCGCCATAGATCCTTATTATACAAAAAGTCCCCTGGCCGAAAGAGTGATGGCGGCCTGGATAGGAGAACATATTGAATCGGATCGGGCTGTGGTTCTCGTTGCCGAAGAGACAAAGGTGGTCGGATATATCTGTGGGTCGATACAGCAGAACCCTCCGGTAACCATGGATCAATATTTTGGATATGTATCGGACATTTCCGTAACCGAATCGAGCCGAAGGAATGGCGCGGGGGGAAAACTCCTGGATTCCATACAGGACTGGTTTCGGGCGAAGGGGATGCCTTATGTGGAAGTAAATGTTTCGGCGAGAAACGAAGTATCTCGCTCTTTCTGGAAAAAACAGGGATATGACAAATTTTTGGAACGATTGCGGAGGCCTCTGTAATGGATCTCGGTTTGAAAAACAAGGTAGGAATTGTATTGGCTTCTTCCAAGGGGTTAGGGAAAGCGTCTGCTCTGGCTCTGGCCCGGGAAGGCTGTAATCTTGCTCTGTGTGCCCGGGGTGGCGAGGCACTAAAAAATACGGCGGATGAAATTCGAAAGGAAACCGGTGTAGCCGTGTTTACCCGGCAGCTCGATGTTCAAAACCGTGAGATGATGCGTGGTTTTATCCAAGAAGTTTTAGAGGAGTATGGTGCTATCCATGTTTTGGTGACCAATTCTGGCGGCCCACCCCCCGGAACTTCTCGATCTTTGGGGGATGAAGAGTGGGATGAAGCGGTACATTCAACGTTGATGGTGGCTATAAACTGGTCTCGCGCCATTTCTCCTCAAATGGTAAAGCAGGAGTGGGGTCGCATTGTTCACATTACGTCGATCAGTGTAAAACAGCCGATCGATGGCCTCATTCTTTCGAATACGATGCGGGTGGGAGTTGTCGGATATGCCAAATCTGTTTCTCGGGAGTTGGCCCCGCATAATATCTTGGTCAATACGGTTTGCCCGGGTAGTTATCATACGGATCGGTTGAAGTCCCTCGCGGAAACACGTGCCAAAGCGGTGGGGTCTACGGCAGAGGAAGCGTTTAAGCATATGGCAGCAGACATTCCTTTGGGCCGAATCGGAGACCCCCAAGAGATGGGGGATGTCGTTGCCTTTCTCGCTTCGGAACGGGCGAGTTACCTTACCGGAGCGACCATTCAGGTAGATGGTGGCGTTTATCGAGGAATGATGTAACTACTTCCTCTTTGTTTTTGCCGGCTTCTTTCCCGTTGTAGATTTCTTCTTTTTGGTGGTCTTCTTTACCACCACGGTTTTCTTTGCCGCTTTCTTCGGACCGGCCGTCTTCTTCTTTACCGCTTTCTTCGGCGTTGCCGTGTTCTTTCCGGCTTTTTTTACAGTGGCCTTCTTTGTGGCCGCTTTTTTCTTTTCGCCGTTATTTTTTTTTTTGGCGGCAGGCGGGGCGTCTT
>CAYRLD010000120.1:3727-7391 GCA_964424925.1 uncultured Planctomycetales bacterium | reverse complement strand
CAATGCAGTTTTGATCCAACCTGATGGAAAGATCGTGGTTGGGGGGGAAACCGATTATGAATTTGTTATAGCACGGTTTACATCCTCCGGAATTCTTGATGGCTCCTTTGGGAGCGCCGGGATTTCTATTGTTAGCAGTATTCCGGGTGATTGCGCAGCCTGGGATATTGCTCTCCAATCCAACGGCATGATCGTAGGTGTAGGGACTATACAGTACGGAAACTTTCTACCGCACGACCATGTAGTAGTGAGACTTGACTCGAACGGTGTCCTGGATCCTGGATTCAGTTCTAATGGGTTGGTTTCCAGTTATTTGTCATCTTATAATTCTGGCAATGCCATTGTGATTCAACCTGACGGAAAAATAATAATTGGTGGGGCCTATAACAATGGTGTCGATCTTGATTTCTTCCTCGCCCGTTACTCTTCTATTGGAACCTTGGATCCGACCTTCGGTGGCGGGGGGATGGTATCGACACCGGTTGGGAATGATTGGGATATAATTTCCGATTTGGCGATTCAACCTGATGGGATGATTGTAGCTTCCGGAGGGGTAAATCGTTATTCAGACAAGAATGCGGCAGTTCTCCGCTATAATTCCGTTGGCCAAGTGGACTCCCTTTTCGGTTTTGGTGGGTCTGTTCTCTTTGATTTCGACAATGATTTTGACCTTGGTCGTGCGGTAGCAATTCAGTCGGATGGCAAGATCTTGCTTGCGGGGGAAACTGAAATTAATGGGGAAAAGGACATCTTTGTTTTGCGGTTAAAATGAGAAATGCCTCTCGCTCTTCATAATCAGCTCGTTCCCAAGAATTACATCACCCCCCTCTTTCTCCCCTGAGTAGGATCCCAATACGACCCACCCTGTCATATCAGCATGGGAAGATTAAATTCGGAAAGACGGAACTGGTTGCAAGCTATTTGCAAGTGTGGAAGGGCGTTTCCGGAGCGCTCGGAAATGCACGCTCCAAGTAGGTGTGTACCAAGGAGTAATGGTACCGGGGGGCGGAATTGAACCGCCAACCTACGGCTTATGAAACCGCCGCTCTAACCGTTGAGCTACCCCGGCCGACAGGCGAACAGTCTACATTTTCCCCCTCTCCGTTCCACCGTTTTTGTCGATTTTGCGGTTCCAAATTTTCTCGACAGCCGGGTTTCCATTCCTAATATATAAACGACTTGAGACGAGGGTAGGGGAGAGACCTTTATGAAATCGTACCATTTCGGTCGCCGCTTCTGACCCTCAAATCTATATATGGCGATCTTCCTTGGTCCCGTTTTTAGCCGGTCTCTCTTTTGGGGCCCGGGGTTCCTATACTTTTGGAGAGTTACGATGAAAGCACTCTGGAGCCTGGCCATTCTTTTTGGCCTTAGTACCACCTTGTTCGCTCAGGACGAAGCCGCCACTCCCAACGTCACCCCCGACGCCAAAGACGAAGCGGTCCTGTTCGAGGGAGAAGATGTCAAAGTCTACTGGAAGAACGGAACCCGCATCGAAGGGGACGACTTCAAGATCAAGTTCGGTGGACGGATTCACAATGACTGGAAATTCGAATCGGGTGACCTTGATAACGAGAACGGGACTGAATTCCGTCGCGCCCGTCTTTTCTTTTCCGGAACCCTATACGACCGGATCGTTTTCAAGGCTCAGTATGATTTTGAAGATGGTCAATCTGATTTCAAAGATGTGTACATTGGCGTGAAAGGTCTTCCTTTCGCCGGGACCCTCACGATCGGGCAGCAGTTCGAAAGTTTCGGTTTTAACGCGCCCCCCTCCAACTACTACACCTTCATGGAAGGCCCGCTCGACTCTTCCATCAGCCCTCAACATTCCACCGGAATCAAGATGCAAAATAGCGTCCTGGAAGAGAAACTCCAGTACAGCCTCGGATTTTTCTGGGGGAACTCTGATGGATTTGGGGAAGACACCAGTAACGACGGGGATATGGATATCACCGGTCGAATCACCGGTCTTCCGATCTACGAGAAGGACGAAATGCTCCTTCACGTTGGAGCAAGCGTCAGCCGTCGTCACAACCATGGCGGAGATGTGGCTACTTTTAAATCGAAGCCCATGTCCAACTTATCCCAGCCTTGGGTTAATAATTCTATTTCAGATGTAGAAGATCTTATGCTCCTCGGATTCGAGCTCGGGTTCGCGTGGCAGTCGCTACACGCACAGTTTGAATATGTGAACTGGGATGCGAGTGCGATTGACAGCGCCAATGATGTCACCTACAGCGCCATGTATCTTCAGGTCGGATATTTCCTCACAGGCGAAATACGTCCCTACTCCGCGAAGAAGGGAATGTGGAGCCGCGTAAAGCCGCTCAAGAACGCTTTCGGGGAAGAGGGCGGATGGGGCGCATGGGAGTTGAAAGCCCGGGTTCAGATGGTCAACGGAGAAGACAGTGGTGCTGGAAACGACATGACCAACATCGCGCTCGGCGCCAACTGGTACCTCAACTCCGCCACCCGCGTCATGCTCGAATACATTAATACGAGTGTGGACAATGGAAGCACAACGGATGACAACAATATCTTTCAGATGCGCTTTCAGATCGACTTCTAAGTCATTCAAATATACAAATAAAAAAACCTCCCCGGATCGGGGAGGTTTTTTCTATTGAACTCTGTTTGGTTCTAATCATTCACTGCAAGAAGCCGGGGCGTTTCTCCTTCCAACATCCTGGGGAGTTCGGCCGCAGAGAAGTGAAGCCCGGTATAGAAAGGGCCGAATTCTCCATACTCGGCGCTCGCCTCGTCGAAGCGCATTTCGTAGATCAGTTTTTTGAAGACGAGCGGCTCGTCGGCAAAGAGATCGACCCCCCATTCCCAATCATCAAATCCGATCGAACCGGAGATGATCTGGTTCACTTTCCCTGCGTAGGTTCGCCCGATCATCCCGTGCTCGCGCATCATCGCGGCGCGTTTCGCAAAAGGCTCTCGGTACCAGTTCTTCCCGTCCCCCCGTTTTTTGTCCATCGGATAGAAGCAGACCGCACGCCGTCTTGGGAATTCGGGGAAGAGCCTCGGCTGCATCCGCTCTTTCTGCTCTTCGACCTTTGCATCGAAGGCGGCTTCGTACTCATCGCTGCCGGGGGTGAGGCCTTTCGATTTCAACTCTTCATGCATCTTCCCGGTCATGTCGTACATGCCGAGTTCGACAACAGAGACGTAGGAGGTCGTTGGCTCGAGAAAGTCCGAAAGGGCGGTCTGTGCCAACTGAAGTTCTACTTGGGCCAGATCATCGAAGCTCTTGCGAAAATGAATGAGCATCAGATCCCCTTTGTGGCCAAGCAACTGAACAAGGGCGCTTGCCCCATTCTTGTTCGATTCCAGTTCCTGGAAGAAGGCGGCCGCTTCGGTGAAGATCTGGTTTCGGTCGTACTCCTCCAGAGTTTTCAGGTGGGGCCAGTCGATCTGGAACATCTGGTGCAGGAGCGCCCAGCCGTCGAGCGTTTCCGGAACCTCTGGGTTGTGCATCTATAATTTCCCTTCCTGAGTTATGAATGAATGCGGATTCTCCGGGGCTCTTTGGTTCCCGGATTCGATATCGTACCGATATTTCTCCGGGGGGGAAGAATAAGAAATAGAATACCTTTCTTCCAGACCGGGTATAATCATACCGATGGCCCAGGAAGATCCGGAAGAGACCCTTCTT
>CAYRLD010000120.1:0-3627 GCA_964424925.1 uncultured Planctomycetales bacterium | reverse complement strand
CAGACCGGGTATAATCATACCGATGGCCCAGGAAGATCCGGAAGAGACCCTTCTTCTCACCTGTTCCCAGTGCGGGAGCCGTGTCACAGACATTTCTATCCGCAACGATGGTGAAATTATCTGTGCTGGCTGCTCTGCGGGTCTACCCGAAGATACTTCCCCCAAAGCATCCAGCCACAGAATTGGGAAATATACGATTACCGAACTCCTTGGTCGGGGGGGGATGGGGATGGTCTTTCAGGCCTGGGATGAGACTCTCCAACGATCGGTTGCTTTAAAGATTCTCGACCGGGAAGAGGTTGAGGAAGGGTTTCGACTCCGTTTCCAGAGGGAAGCACGAACGGCGGCGTCTCTCGATCATCCCGGGATCGTTCGGATCTACGAGGTTGGCCGGGCGGACGAAAAAGATTTTATCGCACAGGAGTACATCGACGGAAAGACCCTTTCCCAGTCGGATCTTCCTCTTCGAGTAGAGATCGAGGCGATTGCGGAGGTGGCCGAAGCGGTGTTCTTTGCTCATGAGAACGGAATCATCCACCGGGATCTCAAGCCTCAAAACATCATGATCGACAAGAAGGGTCGGGCCCGGGTGATGGATTTTGGCCTTGCCAAGCAGATCGCAGGGGGGGATACCCTTACGGTTGAGGGGTCGGTCATGGGAACCCCCGCGTACATGTCTGTGGAACAGGCGGAAGGAAAAGGGGTTGATCATCGGAGTGATATCTATAGTTTGGGCGGCCTTCTCTATAAGACCTTGTGCGGTCATCCCCCTTTTCATGGCGAAACTCCTTTAGAAACGCTTCAAAAACTGGAGAAGGAAGAGATTGTTCCTCCTTCGCAACGCGCCGCCAATGTTCCCTCTGAGCTTGAAACCATCGCATTGAAGTGTCTAGAAAAGAAACCGAATCGTCGATACGGTTCGGCCGGCTTGGTGGGCGCTGATTTGCGACGTTGGATCAAGGGAGATGCGATCCATACCCGCAGGTCGTCCGCTCTTGTTCGGGGGGGGCGAAGATTCTTTCAGAACCGTTTTGTCCTCCTTTCTCTAGCGGTAATCTTGGTCGGAGTTGGTTTTGGCATCATTTTCCTTATCGAGCGGTCTGCTGAAAATGCACGCCTCTCTCGTGAGGCTGCAAGCGCTTTTGATGCGGGCAATTGGGAAAGAGCGGAAGTCCTTTACGAGAAGGCGGGGGATGAGAGCGGAGTTTTTCGTGCGCGGGCAGAGATTCTCGCCGTACAGACCACGATCAAACGCCGGAAAGAGTCTCAACAGCGCGCTCAGCCGCTGTACGATTCCGGAAAAGCACGATTGGACAAGGCGATTCTTGATCTCTACAGAACCGGGGCGGACCTTTCTTCCCGAACAAAAGAACTTCGTAAAGCGATCTCAGAGTTTACCTCTGTGGTGACGATCTGTCCGGACTATGGGGAGGCCTATCTCCAGAGGGGATGGACCTGGTTGGAACTGTTGGAGTATGAAAAAGCGAGGGACGACTTTGGGGCCGCGATGAAGTGGATTCCTTCTCATCCTGACGTCTATTACGGAAAAGGATGGGCGAATCTCTGGCTGGCAATTAACCTTCGAATGTCTCAGGGAGCCACTCCCGAGATGATGCGTTTGGGCAAAATAGCTCAGGAAATGTCTTTCAAGGATTTTACAACTTTCCAGCAGATGCCCGGAACCGATCCTGAAAAAGTTGTTATTTCCGAATTGCTTCTGGTCTATTTCAAAGGGGATTTTGAGAAGGCGCGAGAGATCTCCGCGGCGATGATTAAGGCCGGCGGATCTCACGAATTGATCTACTATCTGCACGCCTTGATTTTGTACGGTCAGCTTTCTCGGGGAAAGGATGTCGACCGGGATGAATTACAGCAGTCCCTCTCCGAATCGATCCGTCGAAGGGTGAACTTCTTTGAAGCGTATACAACCCGTGCCTCGTTCTATATGGAAACTCAGAATTTCAATGGGGCTCTTGCCGACTATATTCGTGCAAGTGAGATCAACCCGACTCTCGCAGAGATGAAAGGCAATATCGGGTATTGCTATATAAAACTGGAAGAGTGGGAGAGGGCTGAAAAAGCCCTCAAAGAGGCGATCGAGATTGACCCTGAGAACGCAATGTCTTTGAACAATCTTGGTTACCTATATTCCCGGATTGGAAAATATCCTGAATCATTAAAATATCTGGGACTGGCGATCGAACTTGCCCCTCGCAATCCATACTTTCTGACAACTCGGGGATCGGTCCGGTGGCGACTGAAGCAGTATGAGGAGGCTTTGCAGGATTTGAACGAAGCTATTCGTATTGCTCCGGGATATTCAAGATCCTATGTGAATCGGGGAGCCGTCTATTTTGAAAACAAGGAGTGGGCACTTGCGGCGGCAGATTTCCGATCTTTTATTCAGAAGGAAAAAGTTCTGGATACGACCTATATCACGGTGGTGTATAACCTAGGGATTTGCTCCCACGAATTGGGCGAATATTCGGAAGCCCTCAAATACTGGGAAGTGCTCCGCCAGTTGAAATTTAAACCCCAATTGATTCAACAGCTTAAAGACAGAACGGAACGCATGATGAAGAAGTAGGCATTCTTCCCGGATTTTATGGACGCCATCAGGCGCAAACTCTACAATCCGTCCGTGCCGGTGAAGACCGAGACGTTTTCTATCCACACCCAGGGTCACAACGACATTCTCGATGTGACTTCTGAGGTTCAGGCGGCTGTTGACCGGTCTGATTTCCAGGCCGGAACCGCAAATGTGTTTGTTCCTGGTTCCACAGCCGGGTTTACAACAGTCGAGTTTGAGCCTGGATTGGTGAAGGATCTGGAGGAAGCGTTCGAAAAGATCGCACCGGCGGGCAAAGATTACCATCATCACGCTACCTGGGGTGATGATAATGGAAACTCCCACGTGAGGGCCTCCCTGCTTGGGCCTGGAATTACGGTTCCTTTTACAGCAGGGAGACTGATCCTCGGGAGGTGGCAGCAGGTAATCTTGGTTGATTTTGACACGAGGCCCCGCAATCGGGAAATCGTGGTTCAATTGATTGGAGAATGAAATGAAAGCCGCCGCAGATCGCAGAAACAAAGTGAAATTTCCTGTTGATACCCTTTTCCTCTTTGCCTTCTCCGGGGAATCTTCTCCGGCGGGGAAATGGGATGTGATCGATAAAAAACTAAAAGAGAAGTATTCCCGTGCGGCAAAGGTGGAAGGGTTTAGCGGAAAGGAACGAGAGGTCTTCTCCTTTCATCCGGCAGATGGCAAACCGGCTCGGAGAGTCGTTGTTGCGGGTCTCGGGGAACGGAAAAAGTTTAATGCAGAACAGATTCGCCGGTCGGCGGGGTTTGCCGGACCGAAGGTGAAAGTCTCTAAATCTGTTCATGTTCTTCTTCCGCTTGAGCAGAGGCTTTCGGTGGAATCCGGGGAACAGGCGCAAGCCATGTACGAAGGTCTTGCCCTCGCTCTCTATCAATTTGACCGGTATAAATCTTCCCCTGGAAAAGGAAGTGGGTTGGGGACCGTTCGAGTTATTTCTGAAACGGATGCCCAGAAGAAACAAATTCAGAATGGGTTGACGCAAGGGGCGATCTTCAGTGATGCGACCATGTTCGCTCGGGATCTTG
>CAYRLD010000119.1:0-7424 GCA_964424925.1 uncultured Planctomycetales bacterium | reverse complement strand
CAAAGCCAATGAGGCCATCTGTACATTCCATCCCGAAATGAAGCGACATCTGAACCGGGGGAGCATTTCTCCTTGGGAGAAAACTAGCCTTCCCGTTCCCCGAATAGTTAAAGAGCGAGAGGCACCGAGGGCACTTAAACGTTCCCGGCTCTTTAACAGAGATCTGTGACTTACAAGTGGCACAAGAGATTCGCAATGCTCCAGAAGAAGTCTTCTTTGCTGGGGCCGTTTTCGTCGGCGAGGGCTTCGCTGGAACTGGTCTCGAGGAGGCCTTTTGGGTTGCCCGGGGTGGACTCTTTGTGGCCGGGATCGATTCCGTACTCTTATTTACTCGTGTAAGAGCAGAAAGAGCATCCTCTCTCGTGGGATAAATCTTGAAGAAGGCATTCAGCCCCAACATGTCGAAGACGACTTTCACCTTGGGCTGAACCTTTACAAGAGTAATCCCGCCTTCATCGGTCCCGAGAGAATCTGAGAGATTAATCAGATATCCAAGACCTGTGGAATTGACGTACTTAATCTGCTCCATATCGAGAATGAAGCGGTTCATTCCGCGCTCTTTGACAGAATTGAGATGCGTCTGAAAAGTGATCACCGTCTTCGCGTCGATCGATCCATTAAGGACAACCAGCGCTGTATTCGACAGTTCTTTAACGATTTGAACCTGAATGGCGAGATCTGGCACTCGCGTTCCCTTCTAAGTAGGACCTAGTTAGAACGGGCAAAAGGCCGTATCAAGAGGTACATAGCGCCCGGGTTACGTCCTGAAGCCTTAGATAGTACTCGGCCTAAAAATGCGAGTCAAGCGGATTTCCGATGGGGCAAAAAGAGAAACAGCCCCGCGTCCGGAGACACGGGGCCAAAAATGTTTCTCCCGAGAGTTAAGCCTAGATGTCGGAAGCCTTGATGGTCTGGCGCTTGTTTGCTTTCGCACGAACGCCGGCTTCTTTCAGAAGACCTTCGACCCGCTTCGAGAGAGAAGCGACCGCGTCACCAGAAAGACGGAGCTTCGATTTTTTGGCCAATTCACGAACCTTAGACTGAACAACGAGCATGTCACCCATGGATGACTCCTTTCCTCCCAGACGGGAGTAAAAATTTACTAAAACAGCCGTAAAACCGCGTTAGAAGCAGGAATCATAAGGAGAGAAAAAATACCTGTCAAGGAAAAAGGGGATAGAAATGACTCTAAAGGCATTTTTATGCCAATTCTGATAAAGAGGAAACTCTCAATGACTGAGCCTGTGCGGTGAGCACGGTTTCCTTAAGAAAGGTTTCTTCAAATTTCCGAATGAGTTCCGTTGCATGATCTATTTGTGCGGCCCCATATTCATGAGGAGCCACAACCAAAGGTTCCAGAACATCTTTGGATGATTCGGCTGAGTCCTCAACCAGAAGAACCTCTTCATCCGGGTCTACGGATACCTTCTGCTTTGATTGTTTTGTTTTCGATTCTGTAGGGATAGAGATTAGAGGTATCGAACTAGCGGGAGGAGGAGACTCAATCACTCGAGTTTCATCCTCAGGCAGATTCTTCGGGGCCGGAATAGGTGACTGCGATCCACCGTATACGCGATCAAGGGCTGCCTTCAATTGAGACTCTTCTACCTGAAAAATTTTCAGATAAAGACCGGTTGCTTTTCGAACTTCTGCGATCCCACCAGAATCAAGAAAGTCCCCTCTCCCGATACAGAGGATTTTTCCCATCCGCGCTAAAGGAAGAAGCTGATAAGAACGAGCGAGCTTTTCGGGAAGCGACTTGGCCGCCTCCTCATATAAATCAAATTTCCGGAGGTCTTTGATCACAGGAATATCAAAGTCCCCAGCGAGGAAGGCGGCTAGTTCAGAGGCAGAGACATGATGACATTTTTCAAGAAGAGTCGCTAAGGAAGTCCCCTTTAAGCCCGCCTGAGCAATCGCCGCTGAGACTACTTCTCGGGTGAGAACGCCCTCTCCAAGAAGAATCTTTCCAATTTTCTGGATCTCTTTCTGCACGTTTTCTCCATCTACATTATAGAGTATGAAATTCCCTCCGTAAAATGTTCCGAAGGGAAAGTCTGGATTTTTCAGATCTAAACACGGTATCTTCCCGGTTCATGGCAAAAAGAAAACCATCCCTCGGGACTCGAATCCTGAACAACCTTGCAGCCGCTGTCATCCCAAAATTGGTGAGGGCCTATATCGGAACCTGCCGAATACGAACGATCGGTCCCGATATACGCAAAGGCCTCGGTCCCCACATAGGTACATCAATCCACGGGGACTTCATTCCCCTCACTCGACTCATTGGAAGGGATGGATATGTGGCCCTTGTCAGTCAAAGCAGGGATGGAGACCTTGGCAGCCGGATTGCCATCAACCTTGGATGCAAGGTCGTTCGCGGATCTTCCTCCTCTGGAGGAAAAGAAGCTCTTCAGGAACTTGTTGAATGCGCACGTAGGGGAGAATCACCGGGCATTGTTATGGATGGGCCACGAGGCCCCGCAGGAGTTGCCAAACCAGGCGTCGTCGTTCTCTCGAAAAGAACCGGACACCCTATTGTTCTCTTTGCCGTAGAAGCGGAACGATCTTGGCGCCTGAATAACTGGGACAAAACTCTCGTTCCCGTCCCCTTTACACGAATCGCCTTTAAGATCGGAGGCCCCATTACCGTTCCCACAGACGCCGATTGGGAAGAGTGTGAAAAGTTCCGTCAACAGATCGAAAATACGATCAAAGAAATGCACCAAGAACTCCACGACTACCTCTGCCGTTGAGGCTGACCCCTCTCTTCGGCTATAATCCGACCATCATGTTGATCCTTCTTTTTCTCCTTCAGGCAGGAGACCTATCGCAAGAAAGTCCCCCTCCCCCAACGGTCCGCTTTGAAGAGAGGAAATATACACTTCAAGAGGCCTTCGATAGGCTTACCGGCCTCCGATTTGGAATTGATCCAAAGATTTCAACCGATCTCGTAATCCCTCCTACAAAAGAGCTTAATGTCTTTGATGCGATGCATGAACTCTGCCGAGCCCACGGAGGGGCGAGACTCTTCTTCTCGACCTACGCCCCAAGAATCGATATCCGACCCGGCAAATTATTTTCCCCACCCACCAGTAACAGTGGCCAATTTCATTTTCTGATCCCCGTCGTCCTTTCTTCCCAGGTGCAAACCTTTGACGATCTACCTGTAAAAAGACTCTTTCTCACACTTTGGACGACCTGGACAGAACAAGGGTCTCCTGCTTTTCTGGAAAGCACGCCCACCATTACCCGAGCAGAAGATAACCAAGGGATAGAACTAAAACGGATCCCCCAACCAGGAGGGAAGCCGGTACGGATCCTAGGGAAACCAGTCGCTGCAGAATCAGCCTCGCTCCAATTAACGCCCCCTTCCAAGGGAAGTTCTGAGATAAAAATCCTAGAAGGCTATCGCCGGATGACATTCATCCAGGAAGTAGAACAAATCGAAATCTCCCTTGAAGGAGAAAGCCCGAGTCACTCCGAAATGAAATTACTCTCTGTGGCTAAATTCGCTCGTGGGAAAGGGGGCCTCACCGCCGTCTTGCAAGGACCTACGCCAAAAGATCCCATCTCTCTTGGGAACCATCTCCAGAACCTTCGATTCGTAGGTGAAAAGGGAGTCTCCTATCCGGCGCGGATCACCACGGGAACAAAGGGCCCGGAAATGTCCCGGATTGAAGTCGTTTGCACCAATATTCCCGCAACAGAGAAAATTGTAGCTGCCAAAACGGGTTACATCACAGAATGGAAAACGGAAGAGATCCCTTTCACCTTTGAGAATATAATTCTGCCATGAATCGAAACTATGGAAGACATATCCTTGCCGGAATCCTGATTCTTCTATTTGCCTACATCCTTTACATGAAGGGCGTAAGGAATCCTGGAGATACACCCACTCACGTTCCGGTAAAAACCCACAAGAATGAACCGAAATCGGACGTTGCCACCCCTAAAATTACCCCCACCCCGACCCCGACCCAAAAAGAAACTCCCGACCGGAAAAAACTCAGGGCCTGGATTGAAAAACTGGGCCGAGCGACCGTCCTCCGAGATAAGCGAAGTCAGAAAACGATAAAGGAGTCGGCCCCAAAAATTCACCAATCTGACCTGCCCTATCTCTTTTCCCTGCTATCAGACCCTCTATTCCTCTCCGCAGGTACGGCGGAACTTTTCAAAATGTACCGACTTCCAGAAGCCATCCGCCCTCTGGAAAAGGTACTTCAAGGAAGCGCTTATTTAGCTGCAAAAGCTGTGGCCATTGAAGCCCTTGCGGTCATAGGAGGCGCAACGGCAGAACAAGCCCTCATAAATCAACTAGCGACAAACTCCGATACTGGGGTCCGCGCACGTATCGCAACCGCGTTGGGGCAATTCAAAGACCTTACGGCCCATAGGGCCCTCGTGGAGGCACTTCGTAACGAAGCGGACTCGACGGTCCGACGCTACATTGGGAAGGCACTACGAAGATGGCCCTCTCCCGAAACGGTCGATCTCCTCCTTGCAACGATGCAGAACGAACCAAATTCTTCCGTCCTTGCAGAACTCGCAATCGCCACCTATCAGTCCGGAGGAGAATCAGCCCTTCCTCGAATCCGAGAGATTCTCGATCGCAGGCCAGAAGCCCGATCCGAACTTCAGAACTGGTTGAAACTTCAGGAAGATGCTTGGTATGACCAGGATTATGCCGCTTCGTTTTTCCAATCCGGTCAAAAAGGAATCCCGTATTATCCACAATTTCGGAAAATCGGAATTACCGTCGCTCCTGGCGCCCATTCGGTTACTACCGCAATTGCACCGATCTTTCAGAAAGCTCCCCTTGATCGCTATCGAGACTATTTCTATTTCCGCATCGAATCAGAATGGTTGGGAGATCTCGCTAGTGGCACAAGTCATCCAAGGGCGTATGACATGGAGGGCCGACCTATTCCGGGAGGAATTCCGGAGACCGATCTCGACGGAACCGTTCACCTTCGCTTTCTCTCCGGAGAGGAATTCTCACCAGGAATCCTGGGATTCACCGAGGGGAATAAAGCATCGGTAACGCCCACATCCCTCCTACATGAATTTGGACACGCCTTTGGTAATCTTGGTGACGAATACAACCACCCTTTTGCGTCGGATGCTGGAGGAGCAAATCTCGATTCTCCCAAGGAATCACCCAAATGGGAATCCCTCGTAGAACAAGGATTTATTGGCGCTCCTGTCCCGAGAATTGAAAAAGTCATCCCCTCAAACAATTGTTACATGAACAACCATCCCACCGATAACCGCTGGTGTCCCGTCTGCCAACTCGCACTCATTGCAAAGATCTGTGAATTGTCCGGAACCTCTGCCCCCTGGTAAATGAGATTTCTCTTCGAACCTCCGCTTTATTTTGACTCACGATATCCCCTATATATAATGATCCACGAATATGGAATGGATGGCGGTAGCAATCTATACAGGGGTCTGTGCAGGACTCGCCGCGGTGATCATAATTGTCTCAGCAATTTTTGGTCCGAGACGGTACAAAGAAGAGAAGTTCGACCCGTATGAATGCGGGGTCGATCCGATCGGTTCGGCACGGGAACGGTTTTCTGTCCATTTCTACCTCGTAGCAATTCTCTTTATTCTATTTGATATCGAAATGGTCTTTCTGATCCCCTGGGCGGTTCTTTATCGTAAACTGGGGGTCTTCGGGCTTGTGGAAGCCGGGATCTTTCTGGCGGTTCTCGGTTTTGGACTCGCCTATGTCTGGAGAAAGAAGGCTTTAAAATGGGACTAGAATCATTCCTACCGGAAGGAACGGTTACCACAAAGGTCGAATGGCTCATCAACTGGGGACGAAAAAATAGTCTCTGGCCGATGCCCTTTGGGACAGCCTGCTGCGCCATTGAGATGATGGCGACTTTGGCCTCTCGATTTGATATGGCAAGATTTGGCGCTGAAGTGATTCGCTTTTCTCCCCGACAATCGGACCTCATGATCGTTTCGGGAAGAATAGCGCTGAAAATGATGCCTGTTTTACAGCGAATCTGGGAACAGATGCCCGAACCAAAATGGTGCATTTCCATGGGAGCATGCGCCTCTACCGGAGGAGTTTTTGACACCTACGCGATGATCCAGGGCGTAGACCGATTCATACCGGTCGATGTTTATATGCCCGGCTGCCCTCCCCGCCCGGAAAGCCTCATCGATGCCCTCATGAAAATCCAGGAACTCGTCAGCGAGGAAACCGTCCGTTCTCACGACTAGGAATACCAGTGACTACCGTAGCCGAAATAATCGAAAAATTAAAAGCAGACTTCCGAGAGGAGATTCATTCCACGGGAGAACATGCGGGTCAACCGTGGGTCTCCGTCAAACGGGACCGAGTTCACGATATCCTTCTTATGCTGAAGAAGGATTGTGGATTCGATATGCTTACCGACCTCTGCGGGATGGATTATCTAAACCAAGGGGAACCGGAGAGGTTTGCGGTTGTCTACAACATGTACTCTTTTGAACGGAACGATCGATTCCGGATTAAAGCGTTCATTCCCGAAAGCGACCCAACGATCGATTCCGCTTTTGATGTCTGGAAAGCGGCTCCCTGGGCCGAAAGAGAAGCTTTCGACCTGATGGGGATCAAATTTAATAACCATCCCGACCTCCGCCGTCTTGTTCTTCCAGAAAATTACGAAGGACATCCCCTGAGAAAAGATTATCCGTTGCGGGGCCATGGAGAACGGCAAAATTTCCCCCGGTATATAAAGGATCAAGATGGACCGGCCAACTAGAGAACCGCTTGAAATCGTAGAAGAGCAAGAGGGTGAACTCGGCCAGAAGAAAATGGTCGTGAACTTTGGCCCCCAGCATCCGGCAACACACGGAACTCTTCGGAATATTATTGAGATGGACGGAGAAAGAATCGTCAGTCTCCTTCCTGAGATTGGATTCCTCCATAGCGGTTTTGAAAAGATTTCGGAACACCGTTCCTACAATCAAACGGTCACCGTTTCGGACCGAATGAACTACCTCTCCCCTCTTTGCAATAACATTGCTCTGGCTCAAGCGATTGAAGAGATGATGGGCATTGAGGTGACGCCCCGTTGTGCCGCCATCCGAGTGATTCTTGCCGAATTAGCACGATTTGCCGACCACATCCTTTCAATCGGCCTTCAGGCGATGGACCTCGGAGCCTTCTCGATCATGCTCTGGAGCTTTATCGAGCGGGAAAAGTGCTATGACATCTTTGAAAATGTTACCGGGGCACGACTTACCACGAGCTATACCCGAGTTGGCGGACTCCTAAAGGACGTCCCCAACGACTTCGAAGAACAGGTCCGCAAGTTCATGGCGGAGGGGAAAGCGACCGCACAAGAAATTGAAGGAATGCTCAACGAAAACAAGATCTTCGTCGACCGCACAAAGGGTGTCGGCATCATTACGAAAGAAGATGC
>CAYRLD010000118.1:0-7431 GCA_964424925.1 uncultured Planctomycetales bacterium | reverse complement strand
CGGAATTGAAACCCACGTCCAGTTAAACACGAAGTCCAAACTTTTCTGCGGTTGCCCCGTACTCTTTGGAGCACCCCCGAATAGTGCGACTTGTCCTGTTTGCCTGGGGCACCCAGGAACCCTCCCCGTTTTGAACCGGGAAGCATTCGAGCAGGGAATGAAAGCCGCCCTCGCTCTCGGAGGCACAATTGCGCCCTTCACAAAATTTGACCGAAAGAATTATTTCTATCCCGACCTGCCTAAGAATTACCAAATTTCTCAATATGATCGCCCTCTGGCAGAAAATGCCGAGATCTGCCTGGGAGAAAAATCAATCCGAATCCTCCGGATCCATCTGGAAGAGGACGCCGGAAAATTGGTTCATGAAGAGAACGGGACAAGAAGTCTCGTCGATCTGAATCGATGTGGAACCCCCCTGGCCGAAATCGTGACGCACCCGGATCTGCGATCGGCCGAGGAGACCCATCGCTATCTCACACAGTTAAAAACAACTCTTCAATATGCCGGAGTCTCTGATTGTGATATGGAAAAAGGAGAACTCCGGTGTGACATTAACATCTCTCTCCGACCCCAAGGGGAGACCAAACTCGGAGTCAAGACAGAGGTCAAAAACCTAAACTCTTTCCGCTTTGCACGACTGGCGATCGCCTGCGAAGAAAAACGTCAATCCATGGAACTAGATGCAGGAAGACGCGTCATATCCGAAACGCGTCTTTTTGATCCCGACAAGAATGAAACACGTGCCATGCGCTCGAAGGAAGAGGCGCATGACTACCGCTATTTCCCAGAGCCGGATCTCCCCCCCATAGAAGTCACCCAAGAGTGGGTAGCACGTTGTCGCGAAACCCTTCCTGAAATGCCGGCCGATCGCCGCAAAAGATATGAAACCGATTTCGGAATCAAGCCAGCCAACGCTGAAATTCTTACGGCAGACCGTTCCTGGGCTGACTTCTTCGAGTCGGCAACAAAACTCGGCCCCCCAACCGCTATTGCAAAGTGGATGGTCAATGACCTATCCCGAACGCTTCGAGAGGAAAAGAAGACACTGTCGGAATCACAACTGTCTCCCGAAAGTCTGGTGGAGTTGATTGATCTCGTAGAAAAAGGGTCGATCACCGCTGCTGTCGCGAAAAGTCTTCTTCCAGAACTGGTTCGAACAAAAGGAACCCCTTCTACCCTTGTGGAAGAACGAGGTCTCGCTCAAGTTGAGGATGCAGGATTCCTGGAAGAAGCGGTGCGATCGGTGATAAACGAACAATCAAAAGCGGTTTCGGATTTCCGGGGCGGAAAAGAAAGCACGCTTCAATTCCTCATTGGGCAGGTCATGCGAAAGACCAAAGGGAAAGCGAATCCAAAAGGAGCCGAAGAGGAACTTCGAAAACAACTCGGGTAAAGGTAGGACTACTTCTTGAGGCGATCTTCTTCCTCACGCAACCAATCTTCATCGATCTGACTGACAACGCGGAGGCGTTTTACGATAATGTCCGAGTGACTAAGAACGATCCCGATTTTCCCCTCATTATATTCGTCATCCTGTTCACTCACGGCGCGAGTATTTCCAACATGCAGAGCAATCTGGGTCCCTTTCCGTTCTAACCGGATCTTGTAGCTACGCCCCTTTTGGAACCGGACACTTTTGGATCCCCCACCGAGATATTGTTCATTCCAATTCCGTGCAGAAACAGGCTGCTTATAAAGAATCGACTGACCCTCTAAGGGACGCCAAGCCCCATCCCCTTCCATATCCGCAATTGCAACATAGCCCCGTTCAAACCCTTCCCCGTGGACCGCCGCTCCGATCCCCTGGTCTGAATTGGCAATAATATCCATCTCAATGATCACGTCACCATGCAGGGGCGCTTTCCAATACCACATTCCCCGCCCCCAGAGACGAATTCCATTTTCTTTCTGTTCCGAACGCAATCGTTCCTGGTACCAGGAAGGAGTAAAATCCACATCCATCCCCGGTTTCGAAAAATCATAGTCCGCTTCTACCTTGTCCCCCTGAAAGCGAACCTCCCCCTGGAAGATCCCCTGCTCTTTTTTTGATTCCTTTACCGGAGTTCCTTCGAGTTCCCGGATCCAGAAGAGAACGACGTCAAGTCGACTCTTCTGCATTTTCCGCCCTTTTTCGTCGACTACGGTTGTCATCCACTCTGTCTTCGAATAGAGAGCCTCCAGTTCGTGACAAAGCAGAAGAGCCTTCTTTGTTTCCCGGGCAATAAGTTTGGACGCCAGCTTGAATTTTGTTTTCGCGGTCTCTTCCAGATTTCCATCTGGAACATTCTTCACCCGATCGAGGAATCGATTCAACTCGAACCCCGCATCAACCCCGGAAACTTTTTCGAACCACTCGCGTGCTTTCGCCCCCTCTCCTGCATAAAGATAGAGAATTCCTATCTGCAAAGAGAAATACGGATCCGTTTTCCAGGTTTTCAATCGGGCCCGCTTCGCAAGAAGGACAAGGTCTTCCACATCCAAGACCGGAGAAAGATTCGGCGCTAAGAAAAGTTCCTTCTGGAGAGTTCCTCCCCCGGACGCTTTTTGCGTCACCGTAATCTTCCAGGGAGAACCCGCTTTTCGAGAGATCGGGGTCGCATTTTGAATTTTCCGAATCGCCGTCGAGTAACGATAGAACTTACGTGAGTCCTTACTCTGAAGGGGAACTCCCAGAAAAGCGGAATCGATACATTGCTCTAGAAGAAGATAGGTACGAAGGGCAAAGTAGAAATCCGCCGCCGAATTCTTCTGAATTCCCTTCGCCTCCCGAGCTACCTTCTCAACCGCTTTCACCGCGCTGGAGTAGTCGAGGGCGGAAACACGGCTGGGATTCAGGATCGCGTCGAGAAGTGTCGTCTCAATCTGCCCCACAAAAATAGAGGGAGCGGCCACTCCATATGTTTTCCCAAAATAGACCTCATGCAATTGCGCACGGGCCCCCAACAGGTCTCGCCGACCGAGCGCCGCTTCAAAAGGAGGAAGAAACGTATTCTGGTAAAGCGTTGCCGCTAAGGCGCCGGAATCCCGAATCCAATCCTCTCTCGCTTTCTTAAGAGAATCTTCTTCTCGTCGAATATTATTCTGAAGATCCACATCTCCAGGCCACCTCTTCGAGAGAGTGGCCAAAAAGGCTTTCGCTGCAGCCAATTTCTTTTCTGTGAAGGGGTCCGAGAGGTACCCACCCATATCACGGACAAGACGAGTCTTCCGAATATGGAGGAGATCCGCTCTCTTTTCCGCTCCATACCGAACAACCATTTCGGAAATCAAAACATACGTCTCTATTCCAGAAGTCGTCTCTATCGATTTTCGGTCCATCACGTAGGCCTGGGGAATCGTCTCTTCTCGCAGAGTCTCAAGAAATTCCTGCTGAAGTCCTCCCGCCCGGGTCAAAAACTTTGTTCCATTCGGGTTAGTTTTGAAAGAGAGATATTTATCTTCGATCGATTCCACCGCCTGAATCGCTTCGGCATACGCCTCCCTCTTTATGGCCTCGTCCGCCTGCTGTTTCCGATCATTCCAAATTCGAGATAGAATAATCTCATTCACGTCCCCTCGCGACTCCTTCACAAGATCTATCATCTTTTGTTCCGTCGCTTTCATTTCATACTGCTCGATATATTTTTCTCCACGAGCATAAATCGCCTGGATCCAGCCTGAATCCTTTCGCGATATCATGCCGCCCCACCACTCTCGAAACGTCTTCGAGTCTTCTTCAAATTTCTTTTTCGAAGCCTCCATAGGTAGAGGCGTCTTTTTAGGAGCTTTATTTTTTTGGGTCGTATTGGACTTTTGGACCGGGTCCTTCTCCTGCCCCCCCCCTTTGGGGAAGAATATAAAGGCGAGAAGAGCGACCACGCCGATGCCAATAAAAATCGGAATGGCAGGCGATACCGATTTTTTCGGGACACGCCTGCGGGTTCGAATCGCGGGAGAGATATCACTCCCCCCCTGGACCCTTCGCGTCACTTTTCCCTTCCCGACCAGAACAGAGGGAGTATTCCCCAACAAAATGGCTTCCAGATCTTTCATCACACTTTCGGGTGTCTGGTAGCGGTCTTCGCGACGCTTCTGCATCATCTTCACAATGACCGCATTAAGTCCGGCAGAAACGCCTTCATATCTTTTGATGGGAGGGTCGGGCTTATCGGTCACATGCTTGGTCATGATCACCATCGGATTCGGACCGGTAAAAACGGTACTCCCGGTCGCCATGTGGTAGAGACTCGCCCCAAGCGAATAGATATCACTCCGAATATCAATCTCATTCTCTCCTCGCGCCTGCTCCGGAGAGATGTAGTTGGGGGTTCCTACGCTGATTCCTTCCCGCGTTAGATCGGAGCCCCCCTCTTGAGTCTGCTTGGCGAGACCCAGGTCACACAACTTGGCAACACCATTCTGAGCAATCATGATGTTTTCCGGTTTTACATCTCGGTGCACAAGTTCATGCTCTCGGGCGTGCGCCAACGCTTTTAAGATCGGAATGGCGATCTGAATCGTTCTCTTCTCATCGAGACGACCTTCCTTCTTCAAAATGGAAGAAACCGGTTGGCCATCCACAAATTCCATGACAAAGTAGTGGAGCCCCTGACTCTCCCCTACATCAATGCCCAAGATAATATTTTCGTGGTTGAGTTTCGCAACCACTTGCGCTTCTCGAATAAATCGCTCTACGAAACCCTTATCCGTCCCCTGCTTCTTTGCGAGAACTTTAATCGCGACCATTCGATCCATCGAAACCTGCCGGGCACGATAGACAACCCCATTGGCTCCGCGACCAACCACTTCCAGAATCTCATACCCGGGGATAGTGAGTGGTTTCTTAGACCGAGTAGGACGGGTTCCAGAAGAAGGCCTCTGCTTTGTCTGAATATCAGAAATGCGCCCCGCCTGTTCCTGCGTGAGATATCCCTTTTCGATAAGGATCTCTCCGATTCTTTTTGCCTCTACGTCCAGACCCTGCAGTTTCCGCTGAATCTCGAGACACTCTAGGACGCGGTCCGGAGAGACAAACTGCTCCCGGATGGCGATTTGACCAAAGGAAAGGTCTTCCCGCTTTTTCCCTTCAGATTGGACTTTTTCCGGCATAAGAGTGCCGCATACCTCCAGAATCGAATAAAATCCCTGCCCTGGCCATTCCTCAGGGAACAATTATACCGGCCGCGAGTGCCATTTCAACCCGAGAGAGGAGCTTAATTAATGGAGGAAACAGCGGCTTCAATTGATTCTTGGACAATTCGAACCAATCGTTTGAAGTCGTTCATCGAAATCGTCAACGGAGGCATCAGAACAACGACATCCCCGAGGGGCCGAATAATGGCTCCACGTGCTCGCGCCTCCTCGGCCACCCGATGCCCCATTCGCATTTCTGGCGCAAATGGCTCTTTCGTCGCCCCATCCTGTACAAGTTCAATCCCCGCCGCCATACCGATCATGCGAATATCGCCCACTTGCCGGATCTTGTAAAACTCTTGCAGAGCATTTCCAAACCAATGCACCTTGGGGCTCATTTTTTCGAGAACTTTATCCCGATCCATCGCTTTAAGGGAAGCGAGTGCCGCAGCACACGAAAGGGGATTCGCAGTAAAAGTATGACCATGGAAAAAGGTCTTCTGCTCCGAGATCTCTCCGAGAAAGGCCTCATAAATTTTGTTTGTCGCAAGCGTCGCCGCCAGAGGAAGATATCCTCCCGAAAGCCCTTTTGAAAGCGCCATTAAATCAGGGGTGACTTCCTCATGGTCACAGGCAAACATTTTTCCCGTGCGCCCAAATCCGGTCATCACCTCATCCGCAATAAGAAGGACATTGTATTTATCGCAAAGGGTTCGAAGGGAAGTAAGAAAGCCGGGTGGCTGTAAAATCATCCCCCCTGCCCCTTGCATAATCGGCTCAATAATAAGCGCAGCCACCTCGTGACCATGCGTTTTGAGAATCCCCTCGACCTCCTCTATCACATGTGCGCCACACTCCTCCAAAACAGAAGTCCTGTCACAACGATACGCATATGTATTGGGAAATCGAATCGTCTGGAAAAGAAGTTGCTTAAAGGTGGTGTGAAAGAGGTCGATCCCGCCCACGCCCACCGCCCCTAAGGTATCCCCGTGGTATCCTCCAGCGCAGGTAATAAATTTTACTTTCTGATGTCGCCCCAGCTGCTGCCAATATTGGAAAGCCATTTTTAGGGCCACTTCCACCGCCGTCGATCCATTATCCGAAAAGAAGACTCGCTCGAGACCTTTCGGAGCAATGTCTACGAGTTTCTCGGCAAGCTCAATAGCGGGGGGGTGCGTCAGACCCAGGAAAGTCGCATGGGCCATCTTTTCTAATTGCTTTTGAATCGCCTGGTCGATCGACTTCTTCTTATGGCCATGAACATTACACCAGAGAGAGGAGACCCCATCTAGATAGCGCGTTCCATCCACGTCTACCAAATGAACCCCATCCCCACTCTCAATCACCGGAAAAGACTCCTCTTCCCATGCTTGTTGCTGAGTAAAGGGGTGCCAGAGAACCTTTCGGTCCCGTTCTCTCCATCCATCTGATTTAGACTTTGCCATAGGCGAAATAATGTATCCAAGAGAGCCAACAGAGAACAACTAAATCTTATCGAGAGCGTCGCGAAGGCGGTCCAGATGCTCCTTCGTATGCAGGGCCGAAAGAGAGATTCGAAGTTGGGCCCCACCCTCGGCAACAGCGGGAGGCCGAATTGCCGGCACCCAGAACCCACTCTCCCATAAGGTCTCGGAAGCTGCCACCGCTCGTCGATTCTCTCCCAAAACAAAGGGAATAATGGGAGAGGTCGCTTGAGGAGAAAAATAGCGTATATTTTCCCATAACTTCTCGCGGCGAGACCCCTCTTCTAAAAGGGACAGGGATGCTAGGGCGGCCGCACAAACCGAAGAAGGAGGAGAAGTGGTAAACATAAACGTCCTCGCCTTCGTTCGAAGGTAGTCGACCAACGTCTTTTTCCCAGCCACCGCTCCCCCGATCGACCCGGCCGCCTTTGAGAGAGTAATGGTACGCAAAGGAACCTCGACCCCCGTCTCCGCAACCATGCCCCGCCCTTCCCCAAAAATCCCAAACCCATGAGCCTCATCGACAATCAAATCCGTAGAGGTCTCTTGGGCAATCGCGGAAAGGTCTCGGAGAGGAGCCACTTGCCCGCTCATACTGAAAACGGAATCGGTCAGGAGAATTTTCTCTCCTGAGATTTGCACCGCCTCCCGAACCGCTTCTATATCCGCGTGAGGGAAAACCTCTACCCGAGCCCGAGAAAGTCGGCACGCATCGATCAAACTGGCGTGATTCTCCGCATCCGAAATAAGAGTCACCCCCGGCCCCGCAACCGAAGTAAGAAGACCGAGATTCGCCATGTATCCAGAGGGAAAAAAGAGGGCTGATTCTGTTCCGAGGAATTCCGCAAGCCGTTCT
>CAYRLD010000117.1:0-7434 GCA_964424925.1 uncultured Planctomycetales bacterium | reverse complement strand
GTATTTGGGACGCTAGAACGGCTCCAAAAGGCTTCTCTGGAAGAATTAATAGAAGTGGATGATGTGGGCCCGATTGTAGCGCAGGAGATTCGAAATTTCTTCGACTCGACCGTTTCTGGGAAAGTGGTTGGAAAGCTTCTCGCTGCGGGGATACAATATGAGGAGCCCAAGGCCGGGAGTGATCTTCTTCAGGATCAGATCATTGTCTTCACCGGTGGATTGGAATCGATGACCCGTGATGAGGCAAAAAGTGTTGTTTTGTCTCATGGCGGAAAGACGGCGCAGACGATTTCCAAGAAGGTAACCCTGGTTGTGGCGGGAACAGGTGGGGGAAGTAAGTTGGAGAGAGCACAGAAGTTGGGTGTTCAAATTATTGACGAGAGCGGGTTCCGACAAATGGTGGGGAAATAGACGGGATCCGAAGCCGAAAAAGGAGATAAGTTTGGTCGAGAAACTGCGCAGTATATGGATGGATGGAAAGCTCGTTCCGTGGGACGACGCGAAAATACATGTGTTAACTCATAGTTTTCATTATGGAGTTGCTGCGTTCGAAGGGATCCGTTCCTACAAGACAGCGGATGGTCGTTCGGCCGTTTTCCGTCTGGAAGAACATGTAGAGAGACTCTTTGATTCTTCAAAGATTGTGACGCTCGATCTTCCCTACTCGATCGAAGACGTCAGCAAGGCGTGCAAAGAGGTTCTCATCGATAATGGCTTGCAGGAAGGATATCTTCGGCCCGTTAGTTACATCGGGGAAGGGGTGATGGGTGTTCATCCCGGGAACAATCCTATTCAGCTGATGATTGCGGCTTGGAAGTGGGGCGCCTATCTAGGAGAAGATGCTCTTTCCAAAGGGATCCGAGCGAAGGTCAGTTCCTATAACCGGTATCACCCCAACAGCATGATGACGCGGGCCAAGTTAACCGGAAATTATATTGGATCTGTCCTGGCGAAGAAGGAAGCGATCGATCTTGGGTATGACGAGGGCATTCTGCTGGATGTAGACGGGTATGTTGCGGAAGGAAGTGGTGAGAATATCTTCCTGATATCAAAGGGGAAGATAAAGACAACGCCTCTTACATCGATCCTTCCGGGAATTACGCGGAGCACGATCATTCAATTGGCAGAGGATCTCGGATACGAAGTGGAAGAGAGTCGTTTTTCTCGTGATGAAATGTATATCGCGGATGAGCTCTTCTTTACGGGAACCGCGGCCGAAGTGACCCCCATTCGAGAAGTCGATGGTCGTCCTATCGGGACGGGGAAGATGGGGCCCATTACCGGGAAACTCCAGACGCTCTACTTCGATATCATTCGGGGAAAGAATGAGAAGTACGCGGACTGGCTCGATTACTACGAAGTCCCTGCGGGAAAGCTCGCAGAAGTAAATTCCTAAGCGCAAAAAAAAAGAAAACCCCGGGTCCCGTTTTCGGGTTCCCGGGGTTTTTTAATAGGTTGTTTATCCCTTCTTGAATTCCCGAAGAGTGAGGGAAAAGCCGTTTTCCCCGCCCATTTCACCGGTGAACTTGACCACACCGATCCCGTCCACGAGATAGATGTTGATCACCATGTTCATCCCTTCCATCGCCTCTTCCATTGACATTTTTACGTGAATGGCCTTGTCGAACTTCTTGAAGGGGGTTTCGATGGATGTTTCTCCCATGTGGGTTGCGGTGAGGGCAAAAGGAGCGGCGCCCCCGCCCATGCCGGTCCAGGTATCTCCCTTTTTGGCACCGATTTTCCAGATGGTGAACATCGGCTCCGATTCTTCCTCTTCCTTTTGAGCCCAGCGGAGAAGTCCCTTCTCGACATACCAAAGAAGGGTTTCATCTTTGGTCTCTTCGTCTTCGGCTCCCTGGGATTCTTTCGAGTCGATCACGGTCTTACCATCCGCCTGATCCTTCACGGTCAGGATGACAGATCCTTTTTCGCCCTCTTCTTGCTTGTCAAAGGTCCAGGTGGTTCCTTTGGGGAACTTGTAGTATCCGTCTGCATTTGCGGTTGCCTCTTGCCCGAGCAGTGCGAGCAGAAGAATTCCAATAATCTGCATCAAAGATTTCCTTAAAAAGTATGGGTTTCGAGTCCGGGAATTGTACGACGATGTTTCCAAAACCTCTAATGGAAATTGATCAAAATTATTCGGTCACTTCTTTCCCGGCGAAAAGACGGATGATCTGGGATGCCCCCTGTAGAATGGTCTCATCATGGGTGACAACGAAAAGGGTCGCTTTCTCGGTCCTTTTTTGAAGTTGGTCAATCACGATTTCAGCGTTTTTCCGGTCCAGAGATGCGGTTGGTTCATCGGCGAAAATAATTTCTGGCTGGTGGGCGATGGCGCGTGCGATGGCGACCCGTTGTTTTTCCCCAGCGCTCATCTGGTACGGTTGTTTATTCCGCACGTGGGAAACATTGAGTTCCTCTAACAGCTGGTCGGCCTCTTCGATTTTTCCGGGGATGGAGACGAGAATGTTTTCGATCGCGGTGAGGTAGCCGATGAGGAAGTGATTCTGAAAAACGAATCCGAAATTTTTCCGTCGAAGGTGTGCCAGTTGATCCAGAGAGAGATTGTGGAAGGGGTTCTCCCGGTATGCAATTTCTCCGGTCGTGGGTCGTTTTAATCCAGCAAGGATATAGAGAAGAGAGCTTTTTCCGGAGCCTGAAGGCCCGATGATTCCGACAAACTTTTTCTCCTCGACTTCGATATCAACTCCATCAAGGGCGCGCACTTCCGATGCGGCATCCTGATAGTAGAGACCGATCCCTTTTCCTCGAAGAATCATCCGCGCCTCTCAATGATCTGAATGGGGTCAAATTTTCGTAGTTTTCGGATTACGGTGAAACTCGAAAAGAGTAAGCCAATAATCGGCATGGCGGCAGAGACCAGGATGGGGAACGTCTGTAAGATGGGCAGAGCTATGCCGCGAGGGGTCAGGACCCACATTCGGAACAGAGCAAGAAGGGCGATCGACAGCCCGGTACCGAGAATCCAGGCGATGATCATGATCCCGGCCGTTTCTCCGAATACTTTTTTAAGGATCATTTTCTGGGTGTATCCTACCGCTAAGAGGATGGCGAACTCATCCGTTCTTTGTCCAAAGAAGATGTTGTTGATTAACCCAACGACGAGGGCGACAACGATGATCTGAAGGAGGCAGAGGAAGTCCACGATGAGAAGTAATCGGTCGAAGGATTTTCCAATTTCCCGTTCTGCGGAAGCCAAATCCCAGGTGCGAATTTCTTCAAAAGTATGAAGGAACGAGTTCATCTCTTCTCGCTTTCCTTCTTTTGCGAAAATCAGTTGTCGTTCTCGCAGTTGTTGGGCGAAGCCAAAGAGGGCGATATTCGAGATGAACTCGTAGGAAGCAAATCCGATCTGCGTCTTTCCTGTGAGAACTCCGACCACCTCCCACCTTCCGGGCATCCAATCGTCATCGGAAATTTTCATTCCGAATTCCGATCCAAGGGTCCAGTCGTTTGCCTTGAGAAAGTTTTCATGAAGGATCACTTCACTCGTTCCCGGTTTCGGAAGTCGCCCTTCCCGGAGTTCCACCTTGAACCGTTTCATCATGTATCTCATATCCTCCTGCCGAACCGCTCGAATGGCGAAAGGGATATGTGCAATGAGGGCACGGAGGCGGAAGAAACAGTTTCGAGCATCGACGACCCGGTCTACGGTGGGGTGGTTTTCGACTTGGACTCGAATCTCTTTCGGAATCCCGGGCGTTTTCTTGGGCAGAAGAACGCTGTAGAAACGGAATTGGTCGGCGTAGACGAGTGCGCCTTCTTTCATTCCTCGAAGTGCGGAAAGAACCACGATAATCAGCATCACGACGAAAGTGAGAATGATCAGCATGGGAAGGATTTTTCGAAGATTGCGTACGCAGTAGGTTCGAATCGACAGGGGCGATCGGGGAGAAAGCATCAGAATTGTCCTGGTGCGATTTTTCGAAGAGCTTTGAGGGCGTACATCCCGCAGTACCACCAATCTTCCCGGGTCATCTTCGTAAGGGGGTCGATCGCTTTTCGGGCTCGAAGATCTCCAAGGGCTTCGGCGGCACGGTAGCGGACGAAAAACTCGGGGTCCTCCAGCATGGTGATGAGGGGGGCGATGGCGGCGGGGTCACGGAGTTTCCCGAGCGTTCCACATGCCCAGAGTCGTACGCGAAGGTCCGGATCTTCGAGAAGTGCAATAACGGGTTGCGTCATGCCGATCACAGGATCTTTTCGGTACTTGGCGTGTTGGTACAGTCTCAGAATCGCTTCGAATCGAATGTTGGCATCTGGACCTTGGAAGTAAGGTTTTAATTTTGTGGCCGCATTTGGGTCATTCAATCCGGTTTTCCGGATGGCCCATGTCGCTTCGATCTTGTCACTACTCGCGGAGAAGATCAGAAGAAGGCCGAGGACGCTTCCGAGACAGATCGTAGAAAGAGATCCGAGCGCCCATTTGCGCGGGAGTCTGCGGAAGACCAGGGAGATAATCGGCAGGATGAAGACGGCGAGAGCGCTGAAGAGGGCGAAAGGCCCGAGGTAAAAGACGGTAAGCCATCCCACTTGTGCGAGATCTCGGAGCCAGGTAGCTCGGAAGGATGTTTGACTTGCCTGGAAGAGTTTATCTTGAAGCGGTTCCGGATCGATATCGGGTGATACAACGAGGACTTGGTCCGAAGGGGGCTCTCCTGGTGCGACGAGGAGAATGACATCGTAGAGATGTTTGTTTTTCTGCTCCTTTAGTTTTTCCCGGGTAGTTTGGTCGACGACAAAACCTCTTTGACGCAACCTCTTTTTCAGGAGGGGAGCTTCTCCCCCGAGAAGGGCGGTTCGGATCTGCCGGCCATATCCTCGAGGAGAGGGATCGTAGAAATCTTTTACGGGAGCGGCTGCGTAGAGCGTGGTTCGGTAATAGAGTCTCGCCAAGGATTGTCCAAGGGGGTTCGGAATGAGGTAGCGATCTCGGAATCCGGCCATACTGTCGGTGACCGCGGTCCCTTCCCGTGGCGTGGGGGTGAGGGTCCCGATGGTAATTCCGGCAAGAGCTATTCCGGCAAGAATGACTTTCCATTTAGGTTTTCCGAGGGAAAGGGATCGCCGTTTCTCCCTCTTTCTTCCCCAAACGATTGTGTATCCCGCATGACTAACGGTCGGGACAAGAAGACTGATGGCGATTGTGCTGTGTAAGGCGAGGATGGGAAAGAGAGAAAGAAATAGAAGAACGAAGAAGAAAACGAAGGGGACCCAGGCGGCCCGACTGAAAGGGACCCAGAGTTCTCCGGCCACATGGATTAGTCCGTACATCGATCCAATAAAGAAGGCGACAGCGAAGGCAAAGGAGGTTGCACATCCAAGGCGGAGGAGGAACCCGGTTTCTGCAATCTCAAGAAGAGAGGGGAGAGCGATTCCCCCCAGGGAATGTACGAGAGCGGTTCTCTCCGCATTGCTCGCAATGACTTGGTCCATTAGGAGAAAAGAGCCGATTGTCATCGCGATCCAGGTGAGAACTCCACAGACGAGGCAGGAGAGGATAAGCCACGTCCAGGCGATCGTAATGCCGGCCGTCTCGCGTCCGATGGTAACAAAGGGAAACCGAGTTCCCTTCGAAGTGAATTTATGTACGTTTTTTCCTCCGCGAAGGTGACTTTCCACATAGTCGGTGAGCTGCGTAAGTCGGAAGTCGGTGATCCGTTGATATTTTTTTCGAGTCCACGGCCATGTGGGGGTTTCCGCTGTCCAGAGGAGGTTGTTTCCTTCCTGGTGGACGCGGGCGCGCCATCGAAGGGTATTTGGATTGGTCGAGAGAAAGGTGCCGAATTGGAGGAGGTGGTCTCCTGTCTTCTTGTCCTGACCCGCCCAACCACCAAAGTTGTTGGCGGCTTTACTGAGAAGTTCGATAAGGTCTTCGGAGGTTCCAGAGAACTCTGTTTTCAACTCACTCACGGGTGGGATTATACGATCGAAAAGGGAGTGGTACAAAGAGGGGGTCTCTTTTTTTCTGATCTCTTTTAGATTAGGTTGTCCTCGTCCTCTTCTTCTTCCGGATCAAAATCAGGAGGGGGGAAGTCCGGGTTCTCTACCTCTGAGGTGACCTCTTCGAGCACCTCTTCGGAAACATAGATAGGTGCTTGCATCTGGATCGCCAGCGCGATCGCGTCGCTTGGGCGGGAATCGACCTCTACACTCTCTCCATTTCGTTGTAAGACCAGTCGGGCGAAGAAGGTTCGGTCTCGGAGTTCTGTGATGAGGATTCGTTCTAGATTTGCGCTGAGCCCGTGAATGACATGCTCCAGGAGATCGTGGGTCATGGGGCGGGGGGTCTTTTTGCCCTTAATATTTCGGTCGATGGTGACCGCTTCCCACATCCCAATAACAATGGGGAAGGCTCGATCTCCCTCGATCTCTTTTAGAACGATCACCTGTTCATCATGTGTTTCGTTGATGATGATTCGGGACAGTTCCATCGGAAGCACAGGATTCTCCTTCGGTTGAACAACTTCATTATATCCCGGGATTTGAGATGGCGGGGTTTTTTTTGAAAATGAGTTTGGGAGGGGAAAAAATCGAAATGCTGACATTTTCCCATCTCTTTCTTTAGAATAGAGGGGGCATATGAATCGAACCTATGAACAGGTGTTTCTCGCCATCGCTGTGCGAAACGGCATGATGACGAAAGAGGCTGCGCAAGTCTGTCTTGCGGAATACACTTCCCCTGACAGGAAAGCGAGTTCCATTGAGGAAGTCGTTCGTGCGCATGAACTTCTCACAGATAAACAGATCTCCCTTCTTCAGGCAGGGGTGAAGAAAGTTCTCTCCTCCGATGCCGGGGCAGAGAATAGACCGGCCCAAAACTCTTCCGGAGGGTCCGACCCGATTCCGGGGTACCGGATTGTTCGTAAAGTGGGGGTCGGAGGGACGGCTACTATTTTCTTGGGGGAAGCGGTTGAAGGGCAGAATGGACAGGTCGCTCTAAAAATTATGCATCCCTCCTTGATCAAAGATGCGTTAGCGAAGGAACGGTTTCTTCGGGAATCTCGACTCCTTGTTGAGTTTGACCATCCCAACCTGGTGAAGGGGTATGCGTACGGAACCAACGGGCCGTTTCACTGGATGGCGATGGAGTTTCTGGATGGGGAAAGTATTCAGGATACGCTCGACCGGGAGAATATTCTTTCGGAAGCACGAGCCTTGGAAGTGATTCTGAGCGCCGCGCAAGCACTCGACTATCTACAGGAGCAGGAGATCCTTCATCGGGATATCAAGCCTGGAAATATTGTTGCTTTGACGGATGGGTCGATCAAGGTATGTGATCTCGGGTTTGCCCAGTCGATCGGCAAAGATGCGAAGGAAGATCAGGAAGAGGAGACGACGAGCGGAACGGCGCAATACATGAGTCCCGAACAGGCCCGAGGTCGACAGGATATCGATATTCGAGCCGATATT
>CAYRLD010000116.1:3374-7515 GCA_964424925.1 uncultured Planctomycetales bacterium | reverse complement strand
CGCCAAGCGCCGCTGAAGTCTCATATGCTCTTCTTTTGTTGGACCTTGGGCGCAGCCGACGACGGAAGCCATGACCAGTCCGATACAGATCTTTTTCATCTTCCTTGAAACCTCCGGTAACAGGACGGAAATTGTCCCTTTATCCTTTCTTCCGGAACAGGACTTCCTGGGATCCGGAAATGACTTTCCCGACGAGGCGGGCCCGTTCGCCCGACTTCTTCAGGGCGGCGATAATCGCTTTTGTATAATAGGGGGCCGTAATGAGAACCATCCCGATCCCCATATTAAAGACGCGGAACATTTCCTTCTGAGAAACGCCGCCTTCTTTTTGTAAATAGGAGAAGATGGGGGGGATCGTCCAAGAGCCTTCTTCTATTTCTACGGAACAGTTTTCGGGAAGAACTCGTGGAATGTTCTCAACGGTTCCTCCTCCTGTAATATTTGCGATCGCTTTTACCGCCCGCTTTACCTTGTATTGACGGAGGAGGTCGATAATCGGCTTCACATAGATCCGGGTTGGTTTGAGAAGTTCCTTTCCAAGTGTGGTTCTTCCGAAAGGAACCGTCAGATCTCTTTTTCCGATGATCTTGCGCACAAGAGAATATCCATTGGAATGAATTCCACTGGAGGGGAGGGCGATTACGTCATCACCCGGTTTCACCGTTTTCCCATCAAGCAGTTTACTTTTGTCGACGATGCCGACCGAGAATCCGGCAAGGTCATAGTCCTTTGGTTTGTAGACGCCGGGCATCTCGGCTGTTTCTCCCCCGAGGAGAGCACACTGACCTTGCTTGCATCCTTCGATAACTCCTTTGGCGAGCGCGAGTACTCGCTCTGGGTCCGCATCGCCGAGCCCCATATAGTCGAGGAAAAAGAGCGGTTTTCCTCCGGTGCAGATAAGATCGTTAACGCACATGGCGACGAGGTCAATTCCGACGGTGTCATAAATGCCCATTTGTTGCGCGAGTTTCACTTTCGTGCCAACCCCATCGGCACATGCGACAAGTACGGGGTCTTTCATTGGCCGGTCAAAGAGAGGGGATGATTTCAGAGAATACAATCCTGCAAATCCCCAGGGAATTTCCATTACCCCCGGATCGTACGTTTTGCGCATCATCCGCAGCATAACGTCGATGGCAGAATCTTTTCTGTCTTGGTCTACTCCGGCCTCAGCGTATGTGGTCCCCATGGTTATTCGTGAATATCCTTTCTCATGATGTCGACCGGTTGGACACTGTAGTTTCCCGTCCAGCACGCGGTGCAGTAGTTGTCCGGTTCTTTCGAGACACAGTCGAGCATTCCTTCCAGGGAAAGATACCCAAGTGTGTCCGCTCCGATATGTTTTCGAATTTCTTCGATTGAATGTTTGGACGCGATCAATTCATCCGCACTTGGAAAGTCGATTCCGTAGTAGCAGGGGTGTCGAGTGGGTGGGCAGGAGATTTTCATGTGAATCTCTTTTGCACCGGCATCTCGAAGAAGTTTGATTCGCGAGCGGGAAGTCGTTCCCCGGATGACCGAGTCATCGATCACAACGACACGCTTGCCCTTTACCGTTTCAGGGATCACCGATAATTTGATACGGACCTTCGACATTCTCTGGTTTTGGGATGGTTGAATAAAGGTTCGGCCTACATAGTGATTCCGCACGAAACACATATCAAAAGGAAGGCCGCTCGCTTCTGAATAGCCGAGTGCGGCTGACATTCCGGAGTCGGGAACGGGAGTGACTATATCCGCTTCGACCGGAAACTCTTCGAAGAGTTTTCGTCCTAATTTCCGCCGTACGAGGTGAACCGTTTCTTCGTTGATCCGGCTGTCGGGTCGTGCGAAGTAAATATGTTCGAAAACACAATGTTTTGGTTTCTCTGGCCTCGGCGAGTACCGTTCACTTCTCGGTCCATTTTTATCGATGATCAGGATTTCTCCCGGTTCGAGATCTCTTTCGTACTTGATGTCGGAGACGTCAAAAGCGCATGTTTCGCTCGCTACAGCCCAGGCTCCTCCCCGTTTCCCTAGGACAAGGGGGCGGAATGCGTGTGGGTCGCGTACGGCAATAAGGGAGTCGGGCGTCATAAGAACCAGGGAGTAGGCTCCCTGGATCACACTCATCGCCTTTTTTAGTCCCTTCAGGAGGTTCTCTTCCCGAGCGACGAGGTAGAGAATAATTTCGGTATCAGTGCTTGTGTGGAAAATCGGAAAGATCCGTTGTTGCTTTTCAAATTCGTTCCGCAATGTGGCGCTGTTGACGAGGTTTCCGTTATGCCCGATGGCGAGCATACACATGGACGTTTCAACAACAAGGGGTTGTGCATTAATAACACTAGAGGCTCCTGTTGTGGAATATCGCACGTGTCCTATGGCTGCGTGGCTTTTGAGGCTCGAAAGAATATCCTGGTTGAAGACGTCGGAGACGAGACCCATTCCCTTATGATGGACGATTCTTCCGTTTTGCACGGAGGCGATCCCGGCCGATTCTTGACCGCGGTGCTGCTGGGCATAAAGACCTAGATAGGTGGAATTCACCGCATCGGGGTCTCCGAAGATTCCAAAAACACCACAGAAGTCTTTAAGACGTTCGCTCATAAATTTTCTCAGAGGAGGAGTTCTTACCTTCTTCGGCAAGAAGGAGTGACCGTGGCTTTCGCCAGAGTCGGATCGCGTCCAAAAGCGCTACAAACCAGATCACTCCCGTTAAAATCAGTGCAACGGTCTTTATCCCCGTAGAGGAGGTCAGAAAGGGAGAGACGAGGTACCCATTCAGAAAAAAGAGAAACAGAAAAAAGAACATTATCCCCCGGCCCGGTTTCCCGGTCTGGATATGGGCTGCGCCCGGAGCGAGAGAAAGGAGTAGAGTCCGCCACATGATTGGAGCGGGGATTATACGGAAGGAATGTGGGAGTGACAAGTTTGGACCGGGGAAATCGAAAAAGGGAGGGGGGGTCCGTACCTTGACTTCCCGGTCTTCCTCGCTATAATCTACCGCTCCCACACTATAATGTGGGGGAAGAAGTACTTGAGGACATTGCAACGTGGGCCTCTTTGAAAGCCCGCTTTTTTTTTGGAAAGGTGAACCACGATGGCCGGTCTGCCTCAGGGTGTTGAAATCCTCAGGTTCGTGGATGTCATCTCGCGCGAGAAATCTGTCGATAAAGGCACCGTTTTCGAAGCGCTGGAGCAAGCTCTCGCTCTCGCTGCAAAAAAACACCTTCAGAGGAAGGAAATTCCCGAAGTTCGAATCGATCGGGATACCGGCTCCATTACGGCCTGGGATGGGGAAGAGCAGATCGATACCTCTGTTCTAGGCCGAATTGAGTACCAGGCGGCCCATCAGATGTTTATTCAGCGGATCCGGGAAGCCGAAAGTGATACCGTTTTCTACGAATTTGCCCATAAAAAGGGGGATATCGTCTCTGCCACAGTTCTTCGGACCGAGGGGCGAAATGTGATCTGTAAAATTGGTCACAAGGCAGAAGCGAGTATGGTCAAGAATGACCAGGTTCCAGGAGAGAGTTATCGTGTCGGCGATCGTTTGCGGGCCTTTGTTGCTGAAGTGGAGCGACGAGGAACACGAGTAACGGTCTATATTACCCGGGCAGGCGAGGAATTTGTGCTGCGCCTCTTTGCCCTTGAAGTTCCCGAAATTTCCGATGGAACAGTAGAAGTGAAAGGGGTTGCCCGGGAACCGGGATACCGTACCAAAATTACCGTAACCTCCGTAAATGACCGGGTGGATTGCCTGGGCGCTTGTGTTGGGGTTCGGGGAAGTCGAATCCGAAATGTTGTCGACGAACTCAATGGCGAAAATGTCGATATCGTACGGTGGAGTGAAGACCCATCTACGTTGATAAAAAACTCGCTTAAGCCTGCAGAAGTTTCTGAAGTGATTCTCGATGAAGAAGCTCAGCGGGCGACTGTTTATGTGCTCAAAGATCAACTCTCCCAAGCGATCGGGAAGGGGGGGCGGAATGTGCGCCTGGCTTCCAAGCTGACAGGGTGGGAGATTGATATCTATGAGTTGGGCGCTGATCTGGAAGAAGGCGAAGAGGCGGACCAAAATGTCCCCGTAGAGGGAGAGGAACCAACAGAAACCCCCTCCCCAGAGGAAACGGTTCCGGTGGAATCGGCTTCAGCAGAGGGT
>CAYRLD010000116.1:0-3274 GCA_964424925.1 uncultured Planctomycetales bacterium | reverse complement strand
AGAAACCCCCTCCCCAGAGGAAACGGTTCCGGTGGAATCGGCTTCAGCAGAGGGTAGCGAAACCCCAGAAGAGGGTGCCGAAACCTCAGAAGAGGGTAGCGAATCCACAGAAGACGAAGGGTCGGGAGAAGATGAAAATACCTCTTCCGAACCGATGGAAGACAATATAGAACCAGAAGAAGGACCTTCCCCTGCTGTTTCAGGGGAATCGGATCCGATAGAAGACTCTTCTCCCGGTACAGAGACTCCGGCAGAAGAACCAAAGACCGCTGAATGAGGTAAGCTCCGTCGATGCGCGTAAGTGAACTAGCGAAAGAAATGGGCTACAAAGCCGCCGAATTGGTGGAAGTGGCCAAAATTAAGGGCGTGAAAATTGAGAATGCACGTGCCACCGTGAATGCACGGATGGCGATGCAGGTTCGTGCTCATGTTCCACATCGTTCGAAGCTCTCTGGTGACATGCTCGAACAGTACAAGAAGATCCAAGAAACTATTGCTGAGATTGAAGCGACAAAGGCGGCGACACGTGTTACCAAACCGAGAACAAAGCGTGTTACGAAGAAGAAGGTTGCGGAGGTAACCCCCGCAGAAAGTTCGTCCGAGGTGAAGAAGCCTGCGGTGAAGAAAACCGCCGTTAAGAAGGCTCCCGCGAAAAAGGCCCCCGAAACCAAAAAAACGGCCGCTTCTGGGAAGAAGTCGCCTCCGGCAAAGCGTGCAAAGGTGGTAGAGGAGTTCCGGCTTGGGGCCTCGACCGGACCTAAAATTGAAAAGAAAACACCGGTCGGACATGTTCCGGTTCCGAAAGAGGCGAAAAAGCCACTGATTGATGTCGACAAGGTGATGGGAAAACAGACGGAAATCAAGGCCGTCCGACCCCAGGAAATGGATCGATTCCAGAGTGACCGCGGCGTTACGCAAAGTAAGGAAAAACGTCACGCGCAGAAAACGCTCAAGGCTCAGACCCCTGGGCCTCCCACGTCGATTCGGGTTCGCAAACCGCGTGTTCCACCACCGAGAATGCGTCCTACGGTTCAGCCGCCAAAGCCCCGACCAAATATTCCAGCACCTTCAGAGCGAAAAATTGAGGTGAAGGTTCCTATTTCGATCAAAGATTTCTCTCAGGAGACCGGAATCAAGGTCAATTCGATTCTGAAGAAAATGATCGAACAGGGGGTCATGGCCACCATCAACCATGCTCTTGATTCTCTGATGGTTGAGATGCTTGCGCTTGAATTTGAACGGGAGATTGTTCCGGTCAAAAAAGAGCGCATGGAAGAGACGGTTATGATTCGAGCGGAAGAGAAGGACGATCCGACGGATCTCATTCCTCGCGCTCCTATCGTAACCTTCCTTGGGCATGTGGATCATGGGAAGACCTCCCTTCTTGACAAGATCCGTGATTCAGAAGTGGTGACCGGTGAGTCGGGTGGGATTACGCAACATATTGGGGCGTACAAGGTGATCGACAAGGATGGAAATCCAGTCGTTTTCCTCGATACCCCTGGTCACGAGGCGTTTACGAATATGAGGGCTCGCGGAGCTCAGGTAACCGATCTGGCCGTTCTCGTTGTTGCGGCAGATGACGGGGTGATGCCTCAAACAGAAGAAGCGTACAATCATGCGAAGGCGGCGGGGGTAAAGATCCTCGTTGCGATGAATAAGTGTGATAAACCGGGTTCGAATCCAAATCAAGTGAAGGGTCAGCTTGCGCAACTCGGATTGAATGCGGAAGACTGGGGCGGAGATACCGTTGTTTGCGAAGTGTCTGCCATTACGGGGCAGAATGTAAGTCAACTCGTCGAAATGCTCGCTCTGGAAGCGGAACTTCTCGATCTGAAGGCGAATCCGAAACGTCGTGCTACCGGAGTTGTCCTTGAGGCGAGAAAGAGTGAAGACCGGGGAATTGTCGCGACGGTAATGGTTCAGAATGGAACTCTTCGGCAAGGAGATGTGATTCTTGCCGGAAATGGATACGGCCGTGTTCGTGCAATGCATGATGATCGAGGCCGAACGTTGAAAGAGGCAGGTCCTTCTACTCCGGTGGAACTCCTCGGATTCCTGGAACTCCCGAATGCGGGTGACCAGTTCATGTCGGTAAAAGATATTCAGGTTGCGAAGAAAATTGCGACGGAACGAACCGCTCGTGATCGGGAAGAGCAGCTTCTAGAACGGCAGCATCTGACGCTGGAGAATCTGTTCTCCAAGATTGAAAAGGATAAGCTCAAAGAGGTTCGCGTCATTGTAAAGGCGGACGTGAAGGGGTCTCTCGAAGTTCTGAAGGAAGCTCTTCCGAATATCGGGACCGAAGAGGTAAAACTTCGTGTCCTTCATTCTTCCCTCGGAGCCGTGACCGAAGGGGATGTGATTCTTGCGGACGCTTCGGATGCCATTATTATTGGATTCCACGTGGAAGTGGAAGAACGTGCCGAGGAACTCTCCAAAGAGCGAGGAATTGATATTCGCCTCTATAGCGTTATCTACCAAGCGATGGAAGAGATGAAGGCGGCGTTGGAAGGCCTCTTGGAGCCGGATGAAGTCGAAGAGAAGCAAGGCTTTGCTAAGGTGAAAGAAGTCTTCCGCATTTCCCGCGTGGGCGCGGTCGCTGGCTGCATGGTGGCCGAAGGAAAGATCGAACGAGCGAATAAGATCCGTCTCGTTCGGGATGGAAAAGTTCGTTTCGAAGGCCGTCTCCAAAATCTCAAGAGATTCAAGGATGATGTCAAAGAAGTGGCCGAAGGGTATGAATGCGGTATGAAGATTCAAGGTCATGATGACATCCAACCCGGAGATATTATCGAGTCGATCGCCACGCGCAGAATCGCGCGGAAACTGGAGAAATAACCGAGGCGGATTCTCCATGATTGTTGGAACGCTGCGCGTACGACTGCTGATTCGAGATGCCCACTCATTAAAAGAGAAGCGTCGGGTTCTTCGAAGTTTGAAGACGCATCTTCAGAATAAATTCAATGTGGCTGTCTCTGAAGTGGACCACCATGATGTTTGGCAAACGGCCGAGCTCGGTTTGGTTACCGTCGGAGGCGATACCCGATTTGTGATGTCGGTTCTTTCTCAGGTGGAAAATATGGTCCGCCTGTTCGGGGGTGTTGTTGTGACCGATCTTGAGTTAGAAACGTTCGGAGCGTGAGAGAATATGAATCCATATAGAAAAGAAATGGTTTGTAAAGAAATCAAGAGGGTCACGGCTGATCTTCTCCAGAAGGACTTACGGGATCCCCGTCTCGGATTTGTTTCCGTGACCAAGGCAGAAGTTTCT
>CAYRLD010000115.1:0-7524 GCA_964424925.1 uncultured Planctomycetales bacterium | reverse complement strand
AGGCCGCTCGGTGCGAATCCATCGCGAGCGATTTTCCATACCCGTGAGAGAAGACATTCCCGTGCGCCGCCCACGAGATCGTCGTCCCGTGCACATGTTCCGCCTCGATTCTCCAGCGGGTAAAGAGGCAATCGGCTGACCAACTCGCCGAGATCGCATGGTGCATCTTCTTTCCCTGGATCAAGATATCCGACACCGTCACGTACCGGCCGGAATTGACGAAGATCCCGGAATCGGAATTGATAAGGTGAATATCCCGAACCCAGCCGTTGATCACATTGCCGAGAGAGATTCCGTTGTACCCCCGCTGTTTTAAGTGACCGAGCCAGGGGGACGGGGGGAATTCGAATGTCACCCCTTCGATCCCGACTTCTCTCAGATGAGGCGCACGGGAAACGGTCACCTTCCACTCGGGACGGATGTCGATGCGCAACGGTTGGGCGATCTGAATAGAGCCTTCCTCTACCGAAACCACCTCGACCCACTCACGCACGCGCGCCTTGTTCGACTCCTGCAACTCTTTGCCCATCTTCTTCGGGGAGATCACTCCCCCGTAGAGGTGATCGAGAAGAGTATCTTTTCCTGTATCGTTGAACCACGAGAGAAGAAGCCACTCCCCTGTTTGTACGGGAAGAGTCCCTTCCACATTCAAAAGAGCCGATCCCGCACGAGTCGTCTTGGTAATCGTTCCGAGCGCTTCGGTCTTTCCTCCCCCCGACATCGAAACCATCGCCCCGCTCCAGGCCCAGTTCTTATTCTCCCCAAACATATCCGCGAGTGACTAAGGGCAGACAAAGATCGTCTTTCCCGACCCCGCTCCCTTGAGAACGGTCCCGTGTTTTGAAATCTTTAGCGGTCTCTCCAAAAGCCATCGCCCCTCAGGGAGAAGAACGACCCCACCCGCATCGATCGCCTTTTGAATCGCTTTGGTGTCATCCGTTTTTCCGTCCCCGAGCGCACCAAAATCGCGAACATCGCCCCCCCCTTTGATCTTCGGGATCGATTTCTCCCCCGCCCGGTATCCCGCCCTCGAAAAATCAGGCAGCTCTTGGGAAAAGGAGAGAAGCGCCAGGAAGAGAACCAGATTCATTCCGACTCCTTTACCGCCTGGATCGCGGCTCGACAGATCGCCAGCGCGGCGGTCGAGCCCATCGCGGTCACCTCAGGACCATAGGTGCGCGAGCGAAAGATCACCGTCCACGGTTCAGGCCGGGAATGATCGGGACAGGTGAGTTCAAAATTCGCACTGAACATGCGTTGAATCCTCTGCACCAATTCCCAAGCGGGCGCCATCTCGGTGCTCGGCTTCCAGGCATGGCGTGAGGGGTCTTCTGGATCCTTCCAACCGGTATATTGCCCATCCGGCCCAATCCAGCCGCCATCATCCAGGCGCCACTGCATCACATCCTCACCCACTTGAAGGTCGAGAGCACGACCCGCTTCGTATGTCATGGGGGAAGTATACGTTATTCCAAAAGAACCCGCTCGAAGAAGGCGAACGTTTTCTTCTGGATTTCGGCTTTGGAATGGGAGGGCCTCCCGCCCGTGGGACGGAATCCATGCCCCGCGTTTTTTACGCGAAGAAAGTCGACTTTCACGCCCGCCTCTTTCAATTTCTTATAGAGAATTTCCGACTGCTCGATATCGACCGTCGTATCTTTGTCTCCATGAATGAGGAAAACCGGGGGATCGTCCTTCGAAACGTATGTCGCAGGGCTCGCTTCCTTATAGACCTCGGGCAACTCTGATGGAGAGCCTCCAAGAAAGACCCAGGCGGCCGAGTTCGATTTCTTTTCGTAGCCAGATGTAAAGTCGGCCGGCCCGAACCAGCTGCAGACCGCTTGCACGCGATCCTCCCCCTCAAGAGAAAGAGAGAGCAGAAGAGAGAGGTGCCCCCCCGCAGAGGGACCCAGAACCCCGATCCGGCTCGGGTCGATCTGATATTTCTGCGCCTTCTCCCGAATCCATTTTAATGCGGTGCGGCAGTCGTCGATCGCGGCGGGATATTTGGCGACTCCGCTCAATCGATAGTTGATCGAAACGAGAATAAATCCCCGTCGGACGAGATCGGCCGCCATTGCCGCTTTCCGCTTATCCCCTCCGCGCCACCCCCCTCCATGAATATAGAGGATGACCGGTTTGGGCTGCATCGTGCTCACTTCAGGCTGGTAGAGATCGAGTTTGAGAGAAGTGCCCTCCCCTTTCCCATATTCGAGATCACGCAGAACCTCTATCCCCCGAAGATCCTGTGCCAGAACAGGCAGGGCGAGGAAAACGAATAGTATAGCCGTCTTCATAAATCCTCCTTATCCATGAAACCCCGACTTGACCTCCGGAGTTCCGCTTGAAAGATATCCCATATCGGCCTATCATTCTCGCCTAACCTGCTGATAGGAGCCAATTTCATGAGTGAAGAGAAACAGAACCTGGACGGCCGGGTGGCCATTATTACCGGAGCGACTCGAGGGGTCGGGAAAGCATGTGCGCTCGCCTTAGCCAAAAAGGGATGTCATATCGTTCTCGCAGGACGCACCGTCGACCCGCACCCGAAACTGGAGGGAACCCTCGCTTCGGTGGCCGCCGAAGTGGAAGCGCTCGGCGTAAAGACGCTTCAGGTACCCACCAACGTCCGGAAATCGGAAGATATTGAAAATATGGTCAAGCAAACCGTCGACACCTTCGGACGGGTCGACATCATGATCAACAATGCCGGCGCCGCCTGGTGGTTCGGTATCGAAGATACGCCGGTCAACAAATACAACCTCGTCAATGAGGTCAACTCCCGTGCCACATTCCTCGCAAGCCGGGAAGTGATCCCACACATGAAGAAGAATGGATGGGGTCATATCATCAACATGAGCCCCCCGATCAAAGCAGAAATGGCCGAAGGAAAAATCGCCTACATGATCTCGAAATTCGGAATGACTCTTGTAACGATCGGTCTCGCCAAAGAGATGGAAACCGAACCGATCGGGGTACACTCCCTCTGGCCGGTGACGCTCATCGAAAGTGCCGCGACCCTCCACCTCGGACTCGGGCAACCGGCAGACTGGAGAAAAGCGGACATCCTCGCCGACGCCACTGTCGCACTCGTGAGTCGCGACCCAAAACTCCCGAGTGGAAGAGCGTGGTTCGATGAAGAGGTTCTAAAAGAAGAAGGGATGACCGACTTCACGAAGTACGCCTGCGTCGAGGGCAAGACCCCGATGACGATTCCTTGGTAAGGCTCTTCCAAAACATAAAAACGTTCCGAAACTGGTACCAACATTACTGGGACCGGTACGGATTCGGGGAGACCGGAAAAGAGGTCACGCTTTCTCTGCGAAACGGCCAAACGCTTTATCTACGTAGAAAAACCTCCGACTTCCGAACCGCTCGCTCGATCTTCTCTGACAAGAGCTACCTCCACCCCCCGATCAAGATTCCTGAGACAGGAACGATCCTGGATGTCGGGGGACATATCGGCTGCTTCACCCTCTTCGCAAGTGACCGGGCGAAGAAAGGGCGCATTCTTACTTTTGAACCGGAACCGACCAACTTCCAGTTTCTTCAAAAGAACGTAGCGGCAAACCGGCTCGATCGAGTAAAACTCTTTCCCCTCGCAATCACCGCCGAAGAGGGAGAGAAGGAAATGTTCTATCCAAAAAAGAGGACGAGCACTGGGGGAAATTCTCTCTTCCGGGAAGGGCCTGACTCTTTCCGGGTCAATTGCACAACGCTTCCCGATATCTTCCAGAAGCACCAACTCGAGACGGTTGATCTACTGAAACTCGATTGCGAAGGGGCCGAAGTCGAGATCCTGCAAACCGTTTCTGAGGAACTTCTCCATCGCATCCAACAGATCGTCATGGAAATCCATCTCCCCAAACAGATGGAACCGATCTTCGAGCGCCTCCTCCAGTCCGGTTTCAAACGGGCCACCTATCCAAAGAAAAATTACGCCGCCTTCTATCGCCAATAACGAAAATATCGCCTATCTGCAAAAACCCTCGTTTTATATGTCGATCCCCCCCCTTTCATGGCACGGAAAGAAGAACTCTCTTCTGAAAGGAATCGACATGATCTTCCTCGACCATATCTCAATCCGCCGTTCGAGGGGCTTGCCCCGCACCTTCCGGAACGATAGAATGCGCCCCCTCATGGCAAAAAGAATGTTTGGAACAGCCGGGATCCGGGGGGTCACCAACGTCGAGATCACCCCCGAGATGACCTTGAAGATCGCCACTGTCTATGGAGACTGGCTGGTCGATCAGGGGAAAGAGACCCCTTCCGTCGGTATCGGGTATGACACCCGGTATGGAGCGGAAGCGCTCGCCCGTGCCGCGGCTTCCGGATTCGCTTCGGCAGGCTGCAACGTCATCTTTTACGGATGCGTTCCGACAGGGGTCTATGCCCTCTGCCTCGACCGGGATAAAACGGATGGGGGAATCCTCATTACCGGCTCACACATGCCTCCCGACCGGATCGGGATCATCGCGTGCCTCGGAGATGGAGCGTGCGCCCCGATCGATATCACCGACCAGATCGAAGACCGGTACCACGCCTTCTCAGAACGAGACCGCTTCGTTCCGGCAGACAAGATCGGAAGAATCGACGAAGACTTTCATGCCTACGAAAAGTATGTATCCGAGATCATCAAACTGGTCGACCCCAAGCCGATCAAAGAGAAAAAATATCGAGTCTTGATCGATCCAGCAAATGGAGCGGGATCGTATATCGCAAAAGAACTCTTCCAGTGGTACGGGTGCGATGTGGAGATGATCCACTTCAATCCTTCTCCCCTTCCTGAACGACCGAGCGAACCGCGCGCCAGTACGATCCAGAAGGCGATCGAAATGGTTCAGAAAGAAAAGTGCGACATGGGGCTCTGCCTCGATGTCGATGCCGACCGATCGGTATTCATCGACGCAGACGGAAAACCAATTTCGGAAGATACGGTTGGCTGCCTCTTCGCGAAGGAAGAACTGAACAAGGGAGACCTCTGTGTCGTCCCAATCAACTCGAGCGGATTGATCGAAGCGGTCTGCGAAGAGATCGGAGCTTCCCTTGAATATTGTCAGGTCGGGCAACCCCTGACGATCAAAGCGGTAAAAGAAAAGGGAGCCCTCTTCTCCTACGAAGAATCGGGAAAATATTACTTCGCTCGAACACAACCATGGGCAGATGGGCTCTACTCTGGTATCAAGATGCTCGCGATGATGCAGAAGCACAAAAAAACACTCGCCGAACTGGTCGCCCCCCTTCCCGTGTTCCACCAGGTCAAGCATACCGTCGAAGTGGACGACCAGAAAAAAGAGGCGGCCATCGAAGCGGCCGCCAAACGGATGGAGGATCGAATCACGGAGGGAAAACTCCGGGATACGACGATCGACGGATTTAAACGAAGCTTCGATGATCATTCATGGCTCCTTCTACGGAAGTCGGGAACCGAACCTCTCGTTCGGGTCTATTCCGACGCCCCCTCTCTCGACCGCGCAGAAGCGCTTGTTCGAGATGGGTCGGCCGTACTGAAGGACGCCCTCAATGATCTCGAGTAAAAACCCCTCCCTCCAACGAACCCGCCCGATGATCGGGAAGAGTCCCTCCATGAGATTCATCCTCGATCGGATTCAGCGTTTCGCCCCCCTTCCTTGGCCGGTCCTCCTTATGGGAGAAACAGGCACAGGAAAAGAAGTGGCCGCGCAGGCTCTTCATCGACGGAGTACTCGAAGAAACCATCCTTTCATCGCCACGAATGTAGCGGCCATCCCAGACGCCCTCTTTGAAAGCGAACTCTTTGGCCATATCCGAGGCGCTTTTACAGGCGCGCAATCAACACGAACCGGACTCCTTGAATCCGCCAATAGAGGAACGCTCTTTCTGGATGAGATCCACTCCCTCGCACCCCAAATGCAGGAGAAGCTTCTGCGTGTTTTACAGGAGAAAGAAATTCGAAGGGTCGGAAGTGACGAGACCTTTTCCATTGATGTTCGATTCATCACGGCGACAAATCTTGACCTCTCACAACGATGTGAAGAAGAAAGATTTCGATGGGATCTCTACCACCGGCTGCATGTCCTTCCCATCGCACTCCCTCCCTTGAGAGAGAGAAAGGACGATCTTCCCGCGCTCGTGTCTCATATTCTGGATCGTATCGAAGTGGAATCGAATCGATCCCATTCCTTAACCTCTTGTGCCTTAGCCCGACTACAAGAATATGACTGGCCGGGGAATATCCGCGAACTCGAGAACACCCTACGCTACGCAGTGGCGATCGCAGATGCAGAACCGATCACAGAAAAGCTGTTTGGCTTTCTTCAGAGAGGGAAGCCTCGTCTGTATGTTCCCGAGCTACTAACGATCGAGGAGTATTCCCGACGAGCGCTCGAAGAATGGGGCCCCGAAATGAGCCGAAAAGAACTCGCCGCCCGGCTCGGCATCAGTCGCAAAACACTCTGGGAGATGCGAAAACGGTGGGGGATAACCTGACCCCGGGTTCTGTTCAAAGAGAAGCCGAATTCGATGCTCAAACCTGTTAAGATAAGGTCATGGGACATGTCATTTTAGCGGGACTCCTCGGCGTATGGTTCATCTTCGAGACCTGGTTAAGCCTCATTCACTCCACCAAACAGGATAAACGTGAAACCGTATCCAAATGGATCATGATTTCGACTCTCAATGTTGGGGTATTCGGAGGCTTCTTCTTTGAAAGTGCGAGAGAATCCTTCTTTGCCTCTTTCTCCCTTGTACGGTATGCAGGTTTGATTACGATTTTTGGCGGATTTATCCTAAGAGTTGCCTCCGTACGAAAATTAGGCGCCTCGTTTAACATCGACCCCCAAACCAGGCCTGATCAGAAACTTGTCCAGGATGGCCTCTATCGATATTTTCGCCATCCGGGATATCTGGCCGATTTTATCGCCTTCGCTGGTTTAGCCCTTGTGTTTTGGAATCCGATTTCGAGCCTTCTGGTCCTTCTCCTTCCTCCCATCGGAATTCTTTATCGAATCCGGGTGGAAGAGAAGCTGCTTCTGGAGGCGTTCGGTTCGGACTACCGAGAATATTGTAAAAACACCTCTGCACTCATTCCGTGGATTTTCTAACCTCCGGGGGAACAGACCGACTGACCGAAAAACGCTCTGGAAGATGCGAACGCGGTGGGGCTTGTCCTGAGACCCTATTTCACCGCGTAGATCGGACTGGTAATCGCTGCCTGAGCCCAATTAGGGTCATCGAGACAGAGATTGGCAATCCGCAGGAAATCGTCGCGTAGAAGAAGGATCGGAAGTTTCGTTTTATAATCAAAATCGAGATCGAGCCCCTGGTACGAAGCGACCAGATAAACGATCTTCAGGTAAAACTCGAAACTTTCCAGATCGATATCCTGCATCGGACGGGAAAGGACAAACTCTTTCCAGGCGATCGAAGGAAGGTCACTCGTCTCGACTTTCTCAAAGAAGTCGACACGATACCAATCCCCTTCCTCTACTTCATCACTCCATTCGACGGCATCCCCATCGGAGATGAGAACACTCTTGAAAAGGG
>CAYRLD010000114.1:0-7530 GCA_964424925.1 uncultured Planctomycetales bacterium | reverse complement strand
AATCGAATCGAATCGGGGAAGAAAGGGTAGTCCTTCCGGTTTTCTCCAAACTTTGGTTTCCTCGAGAGAGGTCGTATCCCCGACCACTCGAAATCGAACCATAGGACCGTCGGTTCCAAATTGGAGAATATCTCCGGATTCCAAATCCGCTTGATCAACTCGTTTATCGTTATGGAAAGTTGCAAATTCATCCTCATTGTCATACAGGATATACCGCCCAGAAGTATTGGTAATCTTTGCGTGAACAAGAGCAACCCGGTCCGATTCCAATCCAGAAAAGACCATATCACTATCTGGATGAGATCCAATCCGAATAACCTCACCTTCTGATCGAATCTTTTTCCCCCGATTCGATCCGGTTAGGATCTCCAGAATAATTTCAGACCCGTTGGATCCCTCTCCCATGGAAAGGCTCCCGATGTATAAAAATGATGAACGTCAAAATTGTAATCGAGATAGGGAGAAATGGGCACCTCATTTTCGACATTCGGGAAGAACCCGCTATACTGAATGGACCGTATGGGAAACCAATTTGATACATCGATCGGGGGAAACAACCGGATGTTTCCCTCCACCCTTTGGAGCATGGTGCTGCATGCGGGGATGAAGGGAAGACCACATCTGAGAAAAATTCATATAAATATCTTTATCTATGATCCCACGAAATATATAGAAACAGTATGAAGCCGAACCTGCCTCTGACTCACCCTCCGAAATCTATTTGTATCCTCCGACTGTCCGCCATTGGTGACTGTACTCATGTGGTTCCGGTCGTACGCACCCTCCAAAAACATTGGCCGGACACGGCCATCACATGGATCGTGGGAAAGAATGAAGCCTCCCTCGTGGGAGATATACCCGGCGTTGAATTCCTTTGTTTTGACAAAAAGAGAAAATTGGGAACCCTGATCGATTTATACCGGGCCCTAGAAGGGCGTACATTTGATGTCCTCTTAAATATGCAAGTGGCCGCCCGGGCAACGATAGCCAACTTCTGTATCAACGCTTCAATCAAGCTCGGATACGACAAAGCACGTGCCCGCGATGGCCAATGGATCTTTACAACCCATAAAATTCCGTCGAAAACGGATCAACATGTTCTCGAAAGTTTTTTTGAATTTGCCAAAACCGTTGGGGTAGAGGAAAGAGAACTGACCTGGAACCTTCCGATTCCAGCAGAAGCGAAGGATTTTATTGAGAAAATGGTACCGGACGGGAAAAGAATCCTCGTCATCAATCCTTCCGCAAGCCACCCGATCCGAAATTGGATCCCTTCTCGCTATGCAGAATTTGCAGATCAAGCGAATCAAAAACATCAACTACAAATTGTACTCTCAGGAGGTCCCTCTTCTGAGGAAAAGAACCTGGCCAGGGTTATTGTGGATCATTGCAAATCGGACATCATCAACCTGGTTGGGAAAACGGATCTAAAGCAACTTCTTGCGCTTTTGGATAAGGCCACGGTAATGGTGGCGCCGGATACGGGCCCGGCTCATATGGCGACCGCGGTCGGGACACCTGTGATCGGTCTTTACGCCACAAGTAATCCATTGCGATCTGGACCTTATTTAAGTTTGGATCATACGGTAAATCATTACCCCATGATGATCCGGGAAGCATTCGGTTTGGAAACGGGGAGAGTCAGGTGGGGAACCCGGGTAAAAACAGAACGGGCGATGGAATCGATCACCGTCGAACATGTCATGGATAAACTGGACCCGTTATTGGCAGGGACGTAGTTCTCCCTACAAATCGTTTTCACACAGAGGATGGCTCCCATGATGGCACTTCTATGCGCACTTCTATTACAAGAACCAGGAATTACTAACGGAAATTTCCGAGATTGGGCCGAGGGTCGTCCAGTTGGTTGGGAAATTCAAGTAGGAGCCACCAACAGCAGCGGATCCAAACAATCTCATCTGACACCTGGAAAAGAAGGCGGAATCTCACTTTCAGGATCGGCGAATACGGGATCATGGTACGCCGTGAGTCAGGATATCGATCTTCCTCCGAATCAATACTCTCGGATCACATACCAATTCAAAACATCCGGCTTGAAACAAGAGGGAAACCAATTCCGGAACCATTTCATTTCCATCCGGACATTCGATGAAACGAATCAAATGATTGGGGCCGACTACCGCACACTTTCATCCAAAACATGGAGTTCCGGAGAATTAATCACAACCGAAATAGAAAAAGGGTCCCGAATAGAACTCACTCTGTTCCTCTCCATCACCGGACAGATAGAGGTCAACAATATTGCGATCCAAAACCTAAAGGCGGAAGATAGTTTTGACGTCCTCGCTCGGAATATGGACCTTTACTATAGCTACTTTCATCACAAACAGATTATCTGGAGCCAAATTGTACCCCGCTACCGACACAAAAAAGGCCCCTTTATCGAACGAATCGAATCAATGCTCTCCGAGTTAACCGATGGCCACATTATGATCCTTCCTCCCGGGGGAACAAAAATTCCGGTATGGAAACCACCGACCCACCATAATTACAATTTCCATGCGGTAGCGAAGGCCCTCGCGGAAGTAAAACAGGTCGGAAGAAATAGTCTCGTAGGAAAAACAAAAGAGGGGTTTGGGTACATTGCGGTCGGCTCCCTCGTAGGTCCGGAAAGGGTTTTCAAGGAACTGGAAACGGAGATTACCGCTCGAATGGACCTCCCCGGATTTATCGTTGATCTGAGAGCCAACGGAGGTGGCTATGAAGGGAATGGATCTCGCCTTGCTCGCTATTTTTGTGACCAAAAACGAATCTATGCAAAGGCGAAATACCGTGCCGGAGAATCCCATACCTCTTTTACAAATCCCATAAGCAGAACGATTTCCCCCGGGGAATCAAAACCGTTTACCCGGCCTGTCGTCGTCCTCACGGGACAAGCGTGTGTCAGTAGCGGAGAAGGGATGGCGCTCATGTTTCGGTCTTTCCCGCATGCAACACTTCTAGGCCAACCAACTCGGGGATCAAGTGGAAACCCGCAACCGGTAACGCTTCCCAATGGAACGAAAGTCTGGTTCTCCCGTTGGGTCGCTCTGGACGCCGAAGGAGTTCCTTTTGAAGGAACGGGAATCCAACCCGATATCCTTATCGAACACGAAGGGAAAGGAGACCCCACGTTTGACGCTGCGGTCACTTTCCTAAAGAACCGAACCAAAAAGTGAATCGAATCCTATTTCACCCGGGTCCTTTGCCACTTTTGGGAATAGACATCCAGGTCCATTCCTACGATTCCTTTTCCGGGAACAATATCAAGAGTGGCGGATTCAGCCCCATTTTTCCCGGTGAGTCGATAACCACCATTTCCGGGAAATAGATCCAAGGTCAGGGGAAAGGCCTTTCCGTTGAACTCTTCAATGAGGACTCCACAGGAGAATTTACCTCGGAAAGTTTTCCACGTCATTCCGGCTTTAAGGTCCCGGGGAATAACAAATAGGATCGTAAAATATTCATTTCCCCATCCCGGAGCCGTATAAAGCCGTTGTTGGTCGGGAAGAGTACGGATCAAAAATCGAAGATTCCCATCGACATTGATTCCCACAATCCCTGGAGTTTTCGCGGTGACATCAAAGGATCGGGGGGGCTCCATCGCCCCCTTATCCGATTCTTCAAATATCTGTCCCGAAAAGTTTTCCGGAAGAGAGACCACCTCCCATTTTTCGGGAAGGACCTCGTTCCCTTCTCTTTTTTCAAACGTCCACGTGATCCCCGGTTTTGTCGGAATAGGGTCGACACCCCAAGTGATGTTTATGAGAACAAAGGCAATCGCAATATTCATAATAATCTCCTGTATCAAATATCTATTGGATACAGAGCAATAGGCATGCCAAATTGCTTATGCACAAAAATGGAAGGACCGTGTATCCAGAGGGATACACGGGACGGACCCCTGTATCCAGTCATTTGCTCCCCACGAGGACCCTTTCTAGGCCCCAGGGTTCATACGGAGAGGGTCTCTTGCGTCGCGTCATCCCGGAGAGGAGGTTCGTTGGTCACCTTTTCGAGCCATTCTAAAAACCGTTTCAGGTCGGCGTCATTGGGGTGAAGGGTTCGTGTATTGTAGTCCACATCTTTCAAGGTATCCGCTTCCCACTGAAAGAAATTTTTCGAGATGACCGCTTGAAGGATCATCCGCAGATTCCTTCCGAAACGCCAGAACCAACTCCGTTTGGCGCCCTCAGAAAAGAACAGGATATGAGTTACGGAGGTCTGCTCTCCCGTCTGCTCATTGAAGGACATCATATAATTATGAACATCCCCGAACTTGGATATCGACAACATCAGATTCCCGCAATAGGTGGTCAATTCCAGATCGACATCCTCGCCACTAACCCACCGCATGAAACGGTCGGCCATGTTTTTCCCGGCGACCTTCGACTTAAAGGATACGTTTGCCACATACGGCTCGGGGTAGTCGTACACCGGAGCCTCTCGGGGAACTCTATTATGAACATGCCAGAAATGTTGAATGTCCCAGGCGTTGGCGCAAACAGTCCACCAATGGGCATCCTGAAATATGGTCACCGTTTTTGAACTGCAGAAATAATCGTTTGGGTCTTTTCCCGGGAAAAAGGGAAGGTCAAATTTGGGTCGCCGTCCGTAGTAGAGAAAGACCATTCCATGCTGTTCCTTCACCGGGAAGGTTGCTACCCGCGCAAATTTCGGGATGCAATCGGTTCCCGGAATATTTTCGCAAACCCCATTCTCCCCAAACGCCCAGGCGTGAAAAGGACAGACCAATCGATCGGCTTCAATCCGGCCCTTGGCCATATTTGCGCCGGCATGCGGACAGTTCGCATTCAAAGCAACAAGAGAGCCATCCTTTTTTCGATAGAGCACAAACTTCTGATGAAGAAGGCGCACTTCAACCGGTTTTGTGCCGAACTTCTTAGCTCGTCCGACCCAATACCAACTCTCAGGCAGCCGGGAGATGTTCGCCATCCGCCATCTCCTTTAGGTAGGGAACGTAATAGTTCCTCAGAAAGGCCTCCCGGTAATCCTTATAGGAGGTCACGATCCCAAGTTTCGCCATTCCCGCAATCAACATCCATGCGGTATCGAACTGTCCGGGTTGGAAATCACATCGGGCGCTGGTGGGATATAGATGGTGGTTGCTATGCCATTCGCCCGCAGTATATCCGGCGAGAGGAATATTGATCGCTTGACTATGTTGGTTGAAGTCCCGACCGGGAATACGTCGGTCTTCCCCCGAACCGTGGCTTTTATAATTAAAATTCCGAACGGAGACGCCCCAACCACATGCAGCTCCAAAAATGGCCAGCGCAAGAGGAAGGCCGCCCATCAAGTAGAAAACCGAAAACCAAAATCCCCAGTTGAGAGCATAATGGAAAATCGACCAACCGGGATGGGTGATGGATCCCCATTTCTGATATTGCGCAAAGGTATTACACCGAACCCCGGTATCTTTCATGAGACGAGCAAGCCGGAGATAGTCCGCTTCATTAAGATCTTTTCGGATCTGTTGATGATTCACATCAGACAAAAGGCAGTAGAGTCTTCCCGCTTTCGTATTGTACGGATCGCCCGGTTCTTCCGGATAACGGTGGTGAACGTAATGAGAAATGGCAAAGACCTCTTCCATGATCACTTTTATGGAAAGATTCCGGAATAGGAAAAGCCAAAACCGGTTTCGGAATGAAAACGCGTGGTGGGAACAATACCGATGAATGTACGCCGTTCCGTGAATATTCATCCAGAGCGAATAGGCAAGCCCGGCAAAGATATACCGCCAGTCAAAAGCGATCGTAAAAAAGAGAACGACCGGAATAATCAGGATAAAGGTGGTGAAAAAACTGAAGAATGGCCACCAATTCTTCCGGTCCGAAAGGAAATCGACTCTCGATGCATATTCACGAAAAAGTTCGCGAACGGTCGGGACGTACAATTCCCCGTCTCTCTCGTACCCGTAGTGGGGTTCCTGCAAAACGTTTTTTAAGAATGCCATTCAAGGATGCCTCATAGATAGAAACAACCCCACATCCCTGCCCAGATTTGAGAGGGAAGGATCTCATATGCAGGCGTCTAAATCAACCCCGATTAAACAAAGAATCCTAGGAAGTCATTCCCTCGAAGAGTAAAGTTCCCAACGAAAAGTATGCAAACTTCTGAGAGACACAATTCTCCGAAAGGAATCGGATTCTGGTTTACCTGCCTGAAGGAATTGGGGGAAACGATCGATATTCGTTTCGAACGGAAGGAAACCGGTTCAGAAAAGACGGAGACTTTCTTCCGTTCCCACGAAGTTTTCGACGGAATCGGAGCGTTCCAAGACATTTTGGAAAAGGAAGGGATTCCCGCCCCGTCTACACCCCAACTCGATCCAAAATGGAAGCGGCCAGGAATCTTCAAAAGGCTGGTGGCCATGTGGAGAGCGGCGACCTATCCGATTAATTGGGAAGTCCAGTGGAAGAAGAGGATCACCCCAAAAGGAGAAAACCTATTTCTCTCACATGCCTTTTCGAAAGAAGAAACCAACGCGATCCGTCAAGCCGCAAAGAAAGCGGGCTGTGGGATGACCGCGTATCTCCTTATTCCTCTCAATCGAGTCCTGCTTCAAGAATTGATCGATCCGGATGAACATCCCCAACTTTGGCAAGTACCGGTCAATTTGAGAAGCGGGGAAGAATCGAACAATCGTTCTTCCTATATCGCCATGGAATTCTCGGAAGGAGAAACTACGGCAAGTTTCACATCAAAATTCCAAGACCGTCTCCAAAAGAATATTCATTGGGGGGTCTGGGGGCTGGGGGCCTTTGTGGGACGATGGATGAAACCGATGGCCCGTAAATGGGTCCGCCGGCACTATGAAAACCAGAACCCTCCCTTTGTTGGATCTTTTGCCAATATTGGGAATTGGGTTGTCCCACAAAAGGAAGCGGAAACCTGGGCTCTCAGCGGAATTGTCACCAAAATCCGACCCTTAGGTGCCGCCGCCATGACCTTCAACGGAAGACTCTCCCTGAGCCTTCTGTTTCATAACACTCTGGAAAATGACCCCGCGAAGGTTTCTCATTTGTTAGATCTTTGGAAAAAGGGCGTAATTGACTTCGAGGAAGAGACCCCGTAAGGTCCACAGGGTATGGAAAACTCTCCGAAAGAAACTCCCCAGATCGTGCGCGACATCCCACCAGATACCCCGGAAAGTTGGTTCTTCCTTTGCCGATCGAAGGATCTTCCCAAAGGAAAACTGAGACCGTATCGACTCATGGATCGGGATCTTGTCGTCTATCGGACCGAATCGGGGACCCCGGTCGCGCAACATCGGTATTGTGCCCACATGGGGTCCGATCTTACGAAAGGGACGGTTCGAGGCGAATGTATTCAATGCCCCTTCCATGCATGGGAATTCAACCAAGAGGGAGCTTGCACTCGGGTTCCCGGTGCGGAGAAAATCCCCCCCTTCGCTCGAATTGCGTCCTATCCGGTGGAAGAGAAGAATGGTCTTCTGTTTATTTACTCCGGGAAGGAAATTGCATTCCCCGTCCCCGATCTAGA
>CAYRLD010000113.1:0-7543 GCA_964424925.1 uncultured Planctomycetales bacterium | reverse complement strand
CTTCCAATACCCAAACCAATCGATCGTTGTGATTCTCCGCTTCCCCATTGTCACAGGAGAAAAATGACCCGAGTGGACCCACGGCATGCCATGGCGATCGGTTTTCATCAGAACAAAATTCCGATTCTTTTTCGGGAGAGAGGTCGCTCCCTTGTAAATTCGTACGGCATTATTCGATCCAACGACCGCATCATGCTCACCAGACACCATGAGCATGAGAAGCGAAGAAGGGATCTTCGAAAAATCGGCAAAGGGAATACCCGGCTTAAACGCCATTCCGGCTCCAGGCTGGACCCCCATCAGAGCAGACGGTTTCGGAATCCCAAAGGATTTCCATTGGGCCGCCAAATTCGCGCCCACCACTCCGCCCGCAGAGTGTCCCAGAAAAGCACACTTTTCTAAATCCGCCCGAACGGGGCGACAGCGATTGAGATTCTTTGTAGCCGCTTTTATGATCGCAACCGCGTTTGACGTAAATCTCCAAGGAAGTTCTAAGATAGGCCGCTGATATATTCCGTAGACGACAATATTTCCCCGCCGAACCATATGATCAATCCACGCTCGATAGGGTGCAGGGTGAATCCCTCCCCACCCCGGAAAGAAAAAGATGACGGGCGCTTTTTGAGGACGAGGATTAGCGGGTTCAAATATCCAATACTTGGAGTGCGCATTCTTGTACCGCTTTGCGCGGACCCGCTTGTGGGCATAAGCAGCCCCCCCCGGACCCTTCCGGGGCTGCGTGGGTGCCGTCGGACGAATCCGAGGCAGAAAAGTATATTCGCTAAGCACCTGCAGCATTTTGATCCCCCTTCAATAATATATGGTCGTCCATACGGACGCGACATCTATAAGGAGAATTTCCAGATTTTCTGTCCCCTTCCCTAAAGACGATCTTTTGGCAAAATACATTATCGGACTATTTTGTATCTAATTTCCCAAGCGTCTCCTCTCCGGCTTTGGTATGCTTGTGAAAAGCCTGGAGGTGGGAGGTCAATTTGAGCAAAAGTCGAAGCGCTGTCGGCGCGAAACCGATTCCAAAAAACAAAAAATCATCCGCGTATAAGAAGTTCCGTGAGGAAGTTCTTGCCGATTTCCGTCTCGCAAATGAGAGTCGGGTCGCCAGCCTGATTGGTCGACGCGAAGTTCTTACCGGGAAAGCCAAGTTCGGCATCTTCGGAGATGGGAAAGAAGTCGCACAACTCGCCATGGCGAAGGCGTTCCAGAATGGAGACTTCCGTGCCGGCTATTACCGAGATCAAACGTTCATGTTCGCAACGGGAACCCTTACCCTAGAACAGTTCTTCTCGCAACTCTATGCCGATCCTGAGATCACCAACGACCCTCATTCGGCCGGACGGCAAATGAACGCCCACTTCGGAAGCCGTACTTTGAATGAAGATGGGAGTTGGAAAAATCTTGTCGAACGAAAGAACTCCGCTGCCGACTGCTCTCCCACCGCAAGCCAAATGGCCCGATCTGTCGGACTCGCTCTCGCATCGAAACATTACCGACAAGATGAAAACCTTCACTCGATGACAACCTTCTCCGACAAGGGAAACGAGGTCACCTTCTGTACGATCGGGGATGCGAGTTGCGCGGAAGGGGTCTTCTGGGAATCAATCAATGCTGCGGGGGTCATGAAAATCCCGCTCGCCGTCTCCATCTGGGATGACGGATATGGGATCTCTGTCCCGCAGAAGTACCAGATCACAAAACAAGATCTAGGAACTCTTCTCGAAGGATTTAACGCAAACAAGACCGGAGAAGGGCTCCATATAGAAAGATTGAAAGGATGGGACTATCCCACCCTCTGCGAAGCGTACGCAAAAGGAATTACCCGAATCCGAAAGACCCATGTTCCCACCGTATTTGTCGTTGGTGAAATTACCCAACCACAAGGTCATTCTACTTCCGGATCCCATGAACGATATAAATCTAAATCTCGACTGCAATGGGAAACCGATTTCGACTGCATCACGCGAATGCGTTCCTGGATCATTTCAAAAGAGCTTGCCACCGCGGAAGAACTGGACGAAATCGAGCGCCTCTCGAAAGAAGCCGTCAACGAAGCGAAAAAAAGTGCGATCGAAAAACATCGAACCCCGATCCGAGCTGAAATTGAGGAATTGGGAACACTCCTGGAAAAAATATCGACCGAGAGCCAACACCCAGAAAAACTTCTCGGGATTCGAAAAGGGCTTCTCGCGGCGGTCGAGCCACTCCGTCGAGACGTCATGAAAGCCGCAAAAACGGCGCTTCGTCTTCAACATAAAGAAGAGACCCCTTCCCGACAGGAACTGATTGACTGGAAAAACCGATACAAAAATATCAACCAGACCCGGTACAGCTCTCATCTGTATAGCGAGTCAACCGAGTCCGCACTCCACGTTCGGGAAGTCCCTCCCGTCTATTCGGAAGAATCGAGAACCGTCCTTGGATTCGAAGTTCTTAATCACTGTTTCGATGAGGCGCTCAAACGGGATCCAAGGGTTGTCGCATTCGGAGAAGATGTGGGTCATCTCGGAGGCGTCAACCAAGCTTTTTCCGGACTTCAGAAAAAGCATGGCGAATTGCGCGTCTTCGATACCGGAATCCGGGAAAACACAATCATGGGTCAAGGCATCGGACTTGCTATGCGGGGTCTTCGCCCGATCGCAGAAATTCAATATCTCGACTACCTGATCTATGGACTCCAACCTCTTACGGATGATCTGGCAACCCTCCAATACCGAACCAAAGGGGGCCAAAAAGCGCCCCTCATTATCCGGACACGGGGCCATCGCCTAGAGGGAATCTGGCATACGGGATCCCCCATGGGAATGATCTTGCACTCCCTTCGTGGGATCCATGTTCTCGTCCCCAGAAACATGACGCAAGCGGCCGGGATGTACAACACCCTTCTGCAATCAGACGATCCGGGGCTTCTTATCGAATGCCTCAACGGATATCGAATCAAAGAAAAACTACCTGATAACGTGGGAGAATTTACCGTACCGCTCGGAATCCCCGAAATTCTCCAGGAAGGAACCGATATCACGATTGTCACATACGGATCATGCGTCCGTATTGCGCAAGAAGCCATACGGGCCCTTAGCGAAGTAGGGGTTTCTTGTGAACTGATCGATGTACAGACACTCCTTCCTTTCGATCGAGAACATCGAATCGTGGAATCGCTCAAGAAAACATCACGTATTATTTTCTTCGATGAGGATGTTCCCGGGGGAGGAACAGGTTTCATGATGAACCAGGTCTTGGAACAGCAAGAAGGATACCACTGGCTCGACTCCATGCCGGTAACCGTAACGGCACAAGAACATCGCGCCGCCTACGGGTCAGATGGAGATTACTTCTCAAAACCGAATGCAGAAGATCTATTCGAAGCCGCCTTTGGTCTCATGCACGAATTTGACCCCGCTCGATATCCGCGTTTCTATTAAAGAAATATTTTCACCCCTTGGGGCTTCTACCTCGTACTATATAGAGGAAGGTAACCCAGGACAATTTGTGTGCGGAAGGAGTTCGGATGAAGGCGCTGCTACTACTATTCCTCCTGCTTGCACCAGATGAACTTTCCGAATTAAAAGAGAAATTCGAATCGGAAAAATCGAAGCTGTATGCACAACGCATCAGCACGATGCAAAAAATCGGACGGCTAAAAACTGATGCGGCGATCGACTTCCTCGAAAGAATCCATAATACGGATCGGAACCCAAGCGTCCGCCGGTACGCCCTCACCTGCATGGCGAACAGTCGGCACCCCAGAGCTCTCCAAAAACTGTACGATCTGGCCGCCGATCCGCGGGCGGACTACACCTCTCGATCGAGCGCCCTCACGGCCCTCGCCTCTACAAAATCGAAAAAAGCCTTCGATCTGATCGTCACAGTAACTCGAGACCGAAGCCCCGCAAACCGATTGAGAATGAGCGCATACAGTTCTCTGCAAAGATTCCCTCTCAAACAGACGGAGTCGATCTGGAGGGAAGCTCTCGGTGATTCTAATATCAGTATCCGCGGACAAGCGTTCCGAGCCCTTGCGCCCTTGAAGGATCCCGAAGTTCTTCGAGAAGCGAGAGACATCCTCCTCGATCCGAAAGCAACGAGCAGTATCAAAACCTCTGCCGTTCTTCCCTGGAAAGCGGTCGGGGGACCCGAAGCGGTCCGCGTTCTCCTCGAGGCCGCAGCAACGGGCGACTCTCGCCTGAAAGCGGATCTCCTAGTCTATTTCTCGAGCCTTACGAAGAGCGAAGAGATCGATGAAATCACAAAAGCCCGTTCTCATCGGAATGCGGAGACTCGTGCCATGGTCGCCCGAGCCCTCGGAAAACTCGACGTAGAAGATGCGATCAAATACCTGAAGAAAATGCTCCGAGACGGTTCGGAAGTGGTTCGGGTGGCCGCCGTCGAAGCTCTCGGAGAGAGAAACGAGCCGGAATGTGAAGAACTTCTCCACAAAGAAGCCGAAAGCCGAAATGTAGAAAATGCCCTCACCGCAATAAATGGACTATCCAAATTCAAGAGCAAGAAGACCTTTAAGCTCTTGGAGAAACTCACCCGAAGCCGGAACCCCGATATCCGTATCTCCGCCTTCGACGCCATGGGAGACCTGATGGATCCGGAGGCCCTTCCCCTCTATAAAAAAGGGCTCAAAAAGAAAGAATGGCAGATCCGCGCCGCGATCATCCGTGCTCTCGGGAAGCTTCGGGAAAAAGAATCGATCGATATTCTGATCGAACGAATGCCAAAGGAAAAGGGACGACTTCGCGTCGACATCGCCCAAGCACTCCAAAAGTTGACGGGAAAAGCGCTCGGGTACGAACAGAAACTATGGAAGTCTTGGTGGAAAGCAAAGAAAGATTCCTTCGTCTTTACCGACAAAGTGGAAGGGGTTGGAGGGGCTGGCGGTGGAGGTGCGGCCGCGACAACGTACTACGGGGTCCCCGTTCTGAGCGAAAGAATCATCTTCTGCCTCGATATTTCGGGAAGCATGTCCTCCTCGGCCGGAGGAGGAGAGTCTCGCCTCGAATTGGCGAAAACAGAACTGGGGAGTGTGATCAAAGCGCTCGGGAAAAAGGTGTATATCAACCTGATCTTCTTTGAGACCACCATTGACCCTTGGCAGAAAAAACTGGTTCCCCTCTCTCGGTACCGCCCTCAAGCATTAAAGGCGGTCAAAGCACTAAAGACGCGGGGAGGAACCAACATCTACGACACCCTCGAGATGGCCTTTGAAGACAAGGATGTCGACACGATCTATCTTCTGAGTGATGGAGCTCCCGGATCAGGAAAGATTGTCGATACGACGGAGATCCTTAGAGAAATCCGGAAAAAGAATCGTTCCCGCCAGATCATCATCAATACGATCTCTCTCGGAAGTAGTACTTTCATGAGAGATCTGGCCGAACAGAATGGTGGGAACTACGTAGAAAAAAAGTAGTGGGGCTTAATTCCCACTAAGAGGGAATCGGGAGACCCCCTCCGCATCACGCAGTTCGATTCCGAGCATGGAACAGATCGTCGCCGGAATATCGGCCCCCGACTTCCCCTCAATATCGGACGATTGAGAGACCACGCCCCCTCCAATAAAGAAGGCTTGAATCGAATCCCCGGGATACATACTTCCATGACCAGAATGTTCTTCCTGTGCAGCGTAAAATCCATCTCCAAACCGGATGAGAACCATTAAATCTCCCATACGAGACGAATGGGTCAGAGCGGAGACGCGTTGGGGCCCATCCACATAAATCGGATTGAGCACCTCCAGCGGACAGATATTTCCCCAGAAAGGAAGGGCCGGATACGAACTCGTCGAGGTGGCCACTTCTTCCACCGAAAGTTCCAAGGAATAGCTTCCGGTACTGGAGGTAAGGAGCCAAGAACCGGTGGGCAGAGAGCTCTTCTCGAAGATCAAGCTTTCCCCTGTCCCCATACCCTTATCACAACTGACAATCAGACTAAGTTCCATTTTACCCAGAAGATCAACCTGCATCGTCTGATTCACATTCAGAGAATCTCCCGACTCGGCGAGAACCGGACCGAGCGTAATGGGTTTCTTTCCATTGGCGCCCACCGCAAAAGTGAAGAGGCCCGGTCCATTGGAATTGTTGTCGTCCCAAACATGAATCTTCTCAAAAGAGATCTGAACCTGTGTCGGCCGATAGACCTCATACGGAGAATCAAGACTCTTGCGGCCAAGAACATCCTCTACAGCGCCAACCAACTCCCCGTCCCACCTCTGTTTCTGAACCGCACCCAAAACCGGCATGAGATCCTCTTCAAATCGAGGGGCATCCTGCCACGAATTTGTTGCCCGGTTGCGCAGAGTAATGAAAAAACCACCCCCATTTAACCCGGCGTGGGAATCGAAGTCGCCTTCGAAAGCGATCTGGTTGTACACATCCTCATACGGAGAACTTTCGATCACGTTTACCGCACGATCAAGATTGATGGCATGAGCTTCATCCCCCACGAGATCGACCATGCCGTGATCCGAAACGAGAACAAAGGAAACCTCGTCTAAAATTCCGAGGGCTTCGAAACGGTTCCGAAGAAGATTCATTTCCCCATCGAGAACTTCCGCAAGATATTGCACCTGAGAGTTCTCCGGGCGCATCGCGCCGACCATACCAAGCTCATGCGCTTCGGTATCGAGACCTCCATAATAAAGTGTCATCACGTCCGGAATATCCGAACCGTCAAGACGCTCCAGAAGGCTATCCGTAACACTCTGGTCATAGGCTCGAACATCGATGATAAAGGTCAGCATTTCGGTCATCGAAGGGTAGAGATACTCGGCCCCTTTGAAATACATATGGTTCGCAACCACACCATAATGACCGCTGGCACTCATCTGCTCGTAAAAGGTCTGGGTTTCCAAAAGGCTGTTCGCAAGCCCCTCTCCCCGGTACACGGAGAAAGCCTGGCTCAATTCCATCGTCTCCCCCCCCGACAAGGCATAGGGGGTTCCGGTCTTCCGATCAAAAAACTTGTTTCCGACAATCCCATTTTTTCCAGAAGAGACCCCTGTCGCGAGCATGGCGTGACCGGGAAAAGTCATACTCGGAAAGCAGGTAGCGGAGTTTTTCACATCGACCTTCTTTTCGAAGATCGCACGGAAAGCAGAATCGGGGCCGGCAATCTCGTCGATATAGTACCGAAACACATCGGGCCGAAGACCATCTACAATCACGAAGACGATCCGAGGTGTTGAGGGAGGCGCGGGAACAAGAGAACCATACAGATCTGAATATTGACCGAGAACAACAGTGCCACCAAGCCCAGCAGATTCTCCAATCACATACGTATCGGCGACCGGAATCCCCACCGCTGCATAGGCGGCAATATCGGTATCCGCATTTCCAAAAGCATGGACAAAATCGGCCCCCCGCTCGATCGCCGCAGAGAGAACACCCGATTTATAATCGACCGCGGTCGTGTCCGTTGCGGGAAAGGCTCCGGAATAGGTGTATACCTGACCAACAGGAAACCCCTTCAATTCCAACCATCGACGGGACGCCCGCTGAGTCCCGGCGTATTGCGCACAACG
>CAYRLD010000112.1:0-7589 GCA_964424925.1 uncultured Planctomycetales bacterium | reverse complement strand
TAGTACGAGAGGATCAGAGTGGACGTCCCTCTGGTGCGGCTGTTATCCCGCTAGGGGTACACGCAGCGTAGCTATGGACGGACGAGATAACCGCTGAAGGCATCTAAGCGGGAAGCTCACCTCAAGATGAGATCTCCCTGAAGGCCACTCGAAGACCACGAGTTCGATAGGCCGGGTGTGTAAGGGTTGTGAGGCCCTCAGCTAACCGGTACTAATCGGCCGTTCGGCTTATCCGTGCACTTGAAAGTTCCATTTGGGACATTTAGGTTACCTAAGGACGCTGAACGTAACACATCGCTCTTATTGCCTCGACCTTCCTTTTGTCACTGAGATTCAATCGTGTTGTAACCGATTCGTTCGAAGGAAATAGTGTTATGCCTACGAGACTTCTCGGCCGCAAACTTGGTATGTCCCAGGTCTATGATGAAAAAGGACAATGTTTTCCTGTTACCATCATAGAAGCCGGTCCTTGCGTTATTACGCAGGTGAAGACGAAGGATAATGAGGGCTATAACGCTCTCCAGATCGGATTCGGTAGCAGAAAAAATAAGAATATGACCCGTCCAGAATTGGGTCATACCCTCCCGCGTGCGGAAGGCCAGGATGAAAAAGCGCGTAAAAAGCAGATTGATCAAGAACAGAAGAAAAGAACTGCGCCTGAATTTATTCGTGAAATCCCTTGGGATGGAGAAGGTGAATTCAAAGCTGGTGATACTCTTGATCTCTCTCTTTTTGATGATGAGCCTCGAGTGGATGTTGTTGGCTTTTCTAAAGGGCGTGGCTTCATGGGTGCCATTCGGCGCTGGGGCTTCCATCGCCAAGCAAAAAATAAACAATCCGGACATGAACGGGCTCCCGGCTCCCTCATCGGGGGTGTAAATGGTGGTTTTGCCGGTAAAGTTGTACCCGGTAAAAAAATGCCAGGCCATTGGGGAGTCGAAAGAGTAACTCAGAAGAACCTGATTGTGCACCGTATCGACAAGGAAAAGAACCTGATCTATTTGAGAGGGGGAGTTCCGGGGTCTGTCGGTGCTCATGTTATGGTTCGCGAATCCAACTGGGTTGCGCCGAAAACCTCTCTGGTTAAGGCCGCTCGTAAGAAGTAAGGACTGGATCCTTTACGGGCTCCGAATTATTGAACCTGCTGCAGAGATCGTTTGTCTCATCCTGAGGTTTAGATGAAACAGAAAAATAGGCTTGCCTGGTTCGGTATCCCCGCTCTCCTTCTTGTGGGGGCTACTTCCGGAGCATTTCTCTATAGCGGGAATGAAAAGTCGGTCCGGGTAAAGATTACCCATCCCCAAATCGGAACGGTAGAAGAGATTATCACATCCAGTTCTGTCGGTACGGTGGAACCTCGCCGGACTTCTACGGTTTCTGCTGAGACGAGCGGACGCGTTCTTGGTATTCAGGTTCGTCCCGGGCAGAAGGAGGGTAGTCATGTATCCGAATCGGCGACCGTTATTCTTATTGATGACTCGGATATCATTGCCGAACAAGCGATTTTGAACCGGGACATTCAGACTCAAAAGTTGAGGAGACAGAGAGCTCTTCTTCGCCAAAATCAGCTCGAAACCGAATACGATCGATTGAAAAATACGGACGAAACCCTTCGTGTTCTTGAAAAGCTTCAGAAAGAGATCGAGATCGCTAAGAAGGATGTAGAGATTGCCGCTTCTGCAATCGAATCGCTTCAGGCAAATGTAGATCGTATTGAACTGCAGAAAAACAAGTCTCGTGTTGTTGCGCCTTTCGGTGGGATTATTTCAGAACTTCATGTGGAGGAAGGCGAACTTGTTTCTCCTGGAAAACCTCTCTTCACGATACTTTGCGATGGGCCTCTTCTTATTCGGGCTCCCATTGATGAGGTAGACTTGGCACGCGTAGATCGGACAAAAGCGGCGCGTGTTACGTTTGACGGATACCGCGATGAGAACGGAACTCCTACCCGTTTCCCGGCTGTTTTTGAAGAGATCATGGCTTCTGCCTCCCCGGATAGGAAGAACAACCGGACCATCGATATTAAAGTGCGCGTCCCAAATATGCCTGCTGGGATTGTTTCCGGGATGTCGGCTCATGTCGAGGTCATTGTGGCTTCGAGGAAGGATGGGCTTTGGATTCATACGCATCTTGTTCATGAAGAGAAGGACGGGTCGGGGAAATATGTTTATCTGGTAAAGGATGGGTATGCCCGGAAAGTGTCCGTTCGAACCGGTTTAGGGAATTGGGAATCTACGGAAGTCGTCGAAGGGCTTGCGACAAAAGATCGTGTCGTCAATCCCCTCTATTTTGAAGAAGAAAAATCCGTAGAGGATGGAACTCCGGTGGAGATCGTGGAGTGAGTGATCGGGTCCTTGATCTTCAGGGAGTCAGTAAAATCTACCGAACGGAAGCGGAAGAGATCCGGGCCCTCGATAATGTCTCTTTCTCTGTAAATCGGGGAGAGTTTGTTGGGGTGACAGGCCCTTCTGGGTCGGGAAAGTCGACTCTCCTTCACCTTGTGGGATGTCTCGATACGCCTTCTTCGGGTCAAATTCTGTTTGACGGAAATCCTGTTCATACTCTTGGGGATCAGGGGCTTGCCACAATTCGGAATGAGCGTATCGGCTTCGTATTCCAAAATTTCAATCTTCTCCCTCGTATATCCGCCCTGAATAATGTTTCTCTCCCTTTGAACTATGCAGGGTACTCTCGGAAGGAACGTTCCCGGAAGGCTCTTGCTTCCTTAGAGAGAGTTCGTTTGGGGCACCGAACTTCCCATAAGCCTTCCCAGATGTCTGGGGGAGAACGGCAGAGGGTTGCGATTGCACGAGCGCTGGTTATGGAGCCCTCCCTTATTCTGGCAGATGAGCCAACGGGGAACCTTGACCAGAAGGTGGGGACGGAAATCATGAGCCTTCTTTTTGAATTGAACCGCGAACAAGGTGCGACAATTGTTTTAATCACACATGATATGGCAATCGCACAGAAATGCCCCAGGGTGGTTTCGATTCGTGACGGGAAGATTGTGGAGGATTCTCTGTCATGAGCTTATGGGAAGGATTCCTCGACGCAATTGAGAATATCTTCAGTAATCCTCTTCGAGCGTTTCTCACGATGCTTGGAGTGATCATTGGGGTCTTTTCTGTGGTGACGCTCGTTTCCATCGGGGAAGGGGCCAAGAAATACGTTACAGATCAATTTGCGGGCCTGGGAACGAACGTTCTGATTATTACGCCTGGCGCATCTCAGACGAGTGGTGGACCTCCCATGATCACCAATGGAACCCGACCTCTGACATTTGAAGATTCTCAGGTGGTTGGCCGAACCTGCCCTGCGGTGGAGTATGTCGCTCCTGTGGTCCTCGCCACGTCTTCGATCAAGCATGAGAATAAATTGCGTGATCAAAGTATGGTGGTCGGAACGACGTATGAGCATCAGATGGTGCGAAATATCTATGCCGAATTTGGCTCTTTCATTCCCCCTTCGGTCAGTCAGGGAAGTAAACGGGTCTGTGCTTTAGGTCGGAATGTGATTAAGGACCTATTTCCATCAGGAGTAAATCCCTTGGGGAAGTATATCCGGATCGGGGGCAGTCGGTTCCGTGTGATCGGGATTATGGAACGAAAGGGGTATAACCTCGGTTTTGATATTGATGGTATTGTTTGGATTCCCCTCCAGGCTGCGATGGAACTCTTTGACCAGGATGAGCTTTTTGAAATGTTGGTGCGTGCTCGTCCGGGACAGACTGAGGAGGCGCGGAAACAAGTTACCCAACTCCTGAAATCTCGACATGATAATTATGAGGACTTTACGGTCACCTCCCAGGCTCAGATGATTGAATCATTTGCTTCCATCCTGAATGTTCTTACCTATGCTCTTGCCGGGATTGCAGCCATTTCTCTTCTGGTTGGGGGGATTGGCATTATGAACATTATGTTGGTTACGGTCGGCGAGAAAACGAGGGAGATCGGGATTCGCAAGGCCGTGGGGGCTTCCCGGGGAGATATCCTTCTGCAGTTCCTTGTCGAAAGCCTTACCGTGAGTGCCTTGGGAGGGCTGATCGGGGTGGGTACCGGGATTGGATTGGCCCTTTTGATTAACTATTTTGTGCCGAACCTTCCCGTCTTGATTCGTCCCTGGACAATTGGGGTCTCGTTCTCGTTTGCGATATGTGTGGGCCTTTTCTTTGGGGTCTATCCTGCAAAGAAAGCGGCAGACTTAGATCCTATCGATGCGTTACGGTATGAGTGAGATTCCTCTATCTTCCTGATTGTAGGAAGATCGGTCGGATTTCTCGAAGACGTCGGACCGCTTTTTCTTTTGCACGGGTCAACTCTTCTACAGAAGATCCGTCATACTCAAACTCTTGTTCCCCGATAAAGACCGCATCCAATCGGTGGAAACCGACCCCCACTTTGCTCCCAGATCCGGGGATATAGTTTGTATCCAGTTCGATTCGGGTCGATTCTGGGATCGTAGAAACATCGATATCGACCGTACCGAGAGGGTCATAGACCCAAGATCGTCGGATGTATCGAATGGTTGCTTTCGCGGGAAGTTTTCCACTCCCCTCCGGTTGGAACATGGGGACCGCATCCGCATCATGATTCGTCTTGAGCCAGGAGATTACATCTCCCGTTCCCTCAGGCTTATCATCGATCAGAACTTCTCCACAATGCACACAGCGCATTTTATGTCCGATATAATCGAGCGCAGGATAAACATAAGCGCATTCTTCACATGGATATTCATAGATTACGACGCCCGTTTCATCAAATCGGAATGTGTTGAACTGTACGCCTGTCGGAGGGGGGAGCGTTGGGTTTTCACTATGCGCTGTTCTCTCTGCTGAGAGCAGTTCATTCCGTAATTCTGCATCGGTATTCAGTTTGTTGAAGTGGTGATGCATTGCACTCGCAAAGAACTCATTGATCTTCCCCTCGGGAGGGCCTCCACAGCCGATCATAAGTCCTAGAGTTATCGTCGTCATGGCGAGAAGGGTTGCGCGTTTGATCATGTGCGGTCTCCGTTTGGCTATGCATTTACCTATATATTAGGAGACGCAGATTTTAGCCCCGATCTGGGCAGGAACCAAGATAAAATCGGGGTTTCCTAGGAGTATCTACGGGTAGAGCCCTCGTACCTGATGCGCGTATGCGACCGTTTTTACGGCGAGAACGTAGGCTGCGGTCCGCATATCCACATTCTGTTCCCGGTGTACTTTGTAGGTTCTCTCAAACGCCTGTTCGATCAGATCCCGGAGTTTGAGATTGACCTCTCTCTCACTCCAGAAGAAGGACTGGAGCGCCTGGACCCATTCAAAGTAGGAGACGGTGACCCCCCCTGCATTGGCAAGGATATCGGGAATCACGAACCGATCGTTCTCAAATAAGATCTTGTCGGCCGCCGGAGTGGTCGGACCGTTCGCCCCTTCACCAATGATTCGGGCTTTGATGTTCCCCGCATTCTCTTGTGTGATTACCCCTTCGAGGGCACAAGGAAGAAGGATATCGCAATCGAGTTCGAGGAGTTCTTCGTTCGAGATATTCTCCCCCCCTTTGTAATCGATCACGCCCCCTGTGCTGTCGTAATGTGATTTGACATGGGCAGGATCAAACCCATCTTTTTTTACCATGGCGCCTCTCGAGGTAGAGCAGGCGATGATCTTAAATCCATGATCATGAAGGATCTGTGCGGCAAAGTATCCTGCATTCCCATACCCTTGTATGGCTACTTTCAGCCCACTCGCCGGCATTCCCAGTTTCTTTAGGGCAAACATAACGGTGTACGCCAAACCTCTTGCGGTCGCCTGGTTCCTCCCGAGAGAGCCTCCAATTTCGATCGGCTTTCCGGTCACCACTCCCCGAACGGTATGTCCTACATTCTGGCTATAGGTATCCATAATCCAAGACATCACCTGCGGGGTGGTGTTTACATCCGGAGCAGGGATATCTTTGTCCGGCCCGATGATTGGATGAATTTCGGTCGTAAAACGGCGGGTCATTCTCTCGAGTTCCCCGAGAGTCATTTCTTTCGGATTACAAGTAATCCCCCCTTTTCCGCCGCCGTAGGGTAGGTTCATGAGGGCGCATTTCCAGGTCATCCACATAGAGAGTGCTTTGACTTCATCTAATGTAACATCTTGGTGGTAGCGGATTCCGCCTTTGGCCGGGCCGCGAGTGAGCGAATGTTGAACTCGGTGGCCGGTAAAGACCACTACATCCCCGTCATCCATTTCTACCGGGATGGCTACGGTCATAATTTTCCGGGGGGTCGCCAAGACCTCATAGGTTCCTTCATCCATCCCGAGTAGGTCGGTTGCTTGGCGAAGTTGTTGGAGGGCGATACTCCAAGGATTGGGACGTGTGTCCAATCCTGAATCACCGTAGGTCGGGGTCCTTAAAGATCGGGACCTCGCCGCTTTAACCTTGGCTGCCATGGTGCGCCCTCCTTAGTTGGTTCTAGGAAACGGCAGAGCGACCCGTTTCACGGGTCGATAGTCGAATCGCATCTTCCACGGGTATGACGAAGATTTTTCCTTCACCGCCGGTGCCTGTGTTGAATCCAAGTTTCAAATCTCTGAGAATGTCCTCTACGATTACCTCGTCAACGACGATCTCCATCTTTAGTCGTTCTTCTGTTTCTGGCGTAATTCCTGGGCCTGGTTCCAGGTTTGTAAAGCCTGTCACTTCCCAGGCGGTCATTCCATCCAGACTATGTTTGGATAAGATCTCAAGGAAATGATCTTTTGAATCGCGTGAAATGTAACATTCGATCTTCCGAAGCATGCTTTTCTCCCGAAAGGTAACTTACTGTCAATATTATCGGCCTATAAAGGGTGCGAGTAGCAATTTCTTTATCAATCTTATTCCGATTCGTAAAAGACCTGCACTTGGGATTCCGAGGCGATGGAATACCGTTCCCATCTGCAAAAGTAATTCCAACGCATGTGCTTTCCGGGCCGCGGGAAGAGTGTGGGGGAGCGAAGTGGGTACGACCCCAACAATATCTCCTTTTGCGGCAATTCCCGGAGAGGATGATCCATCCCCGGCGTGAACCACCCAATTTCCGGAGGATCCTAGAATTCGATGTACCTGTGGCTGTGTTTCTCCCCAAAAGAGGGCCACCTCTCCTTTTTTTACGTCTCGTTGCTCTACAGGAATTCGGCTTCCTGTAGGAACCGTTGGCTCCATGGAATTACTCGCGACTTCAATAGAGTGCTCTTTGGCTATGCCGATGATTTCTGTCAATCGGCATATTCCGGGTTGGGCCGTTCCATCCCCTCCGTGAATTGCCCATGGTGGGATGACTTTTAAGATCCTGTGTAGAAGGTTTCCCTTTGAGGTGGAGATTAATCCTACCATTCCGGAAATTATTTTGGGCGCAGGAATGACCCTAACGATATCGCCCTTCTGGTAGGTCGGTTTCATGCAAGGTCCTTCAAGAGAGACCTGAATCTCGTCCTTATTTTTTAACAAAGTCCGTAGACATCCTTGTCCCACAAGTTTTGCCATATGATTCAGAGTATACTACTCCCCATCCTCTTCTGCTATAACGGAGAGACTAATGACACACGAGACGGTTACGATAAAAATTTCAGGTGTTCG
>CAYRLD010000111.1:0-7590 GCA_964424925.1 uncultured Planctomycetales bacterium | reverse complement strand
GGCCCTAATCTTGGTTTCTCCGGGCATCGATAAATGATTTGATGGCGAAGGCGAGGAAGACGAGAGAGAGCAAGACCATCACCGATTGGGCGATCACCGCTGCAGGAAAAGCGGCTTCTCCTCCCGTGAGAACTCCCGATTTGACAACTCTGTGTCCGGCTCCCCCCATGGCGACGACCGAGAGCAGCACCGCCACATGCATTGCATGCTTGCGGAGGTTCTCTTTTAGGGCGAGTACTCCACAGAGGCAAATGAGCACGCCAAAGGCAGAAGGGATGAGAGCGGTCATGCTGGCTCTTCCGGTTGCGAAATAACCGACGAATATTGGAGAGAATTTCCTTCCCGGGATTGCCGGGGATTTCTATCCTCTTCGCATGGCCTCTGACACTTTTGTTGATCCAGATATCTCGAAGGCGGAGACGCTTCCTGCTCGTGCGTTTACCGATCCCGCTTTTCTCGAGCGGGAACTGGAGACGGTCTTTGCCCACAACTGGCTGATGGTTCCTCCACGAACGGCGGCTGAGTTGAGGAATGATCCCAGAGAAGTCACCGAGTTGGTACAAAGAAAAGGGAGTCGCGCTCCGATTTCGATTCTCGATCGTCCCCTCTTTCTCCAGCGGGACTGGGAGGGAGAGTTGCACTGCTTTCCCAATGTCTGCACCCATGCGTGGCATGTTCTTGTAGAGGGACCTCAACGGGATCGTCAGATCACCTGTCCGCAACATGGTCGGAAGTTTGATTGTTCGGGGAAGTTTGTTCGTCATGCCGGATTCGATCCCCGTCCTTGTGATGACCTCGTCAAATTTCCTCTCGAAGAAGAGGGGGGCTTTCTCTGGACTTGTCTGGGGAACCCGGATGCTCCTCTCCAAGAGGTCCTGAAGGGAGTTTCCTTTTCCTCGATGAAAAGGCGCGCCCAGTCGAATGAAGTGCGCGTTGTGGCGGGAAACTGGAAGCAGCACGCCTGGAACTTCCTCGATAAATTTCATATCGGGTATATCCATCGGGCACCGGGCGGCCTTGCCGATGCGGTTGATATGAAGAGCTACAAAACAGAGATCTTCGATCACTCGGTTCTTCAGTCGGTCTGGACGCGAAACCGGGAAGCCGGATTTGACGGCGGAGAGGATGGAAAATATCTCTTCGCCCGTTGGTGGTTTCTCTTTCCGAACATGACGCTCAATTTTTATCCGTGGGGTCTTTCGGTCAATTTATATATGCCGATCCCCGGGCGGCCGGATGAGACTCTCTTTCACTGGTACCACTATGTCGCGGACGAGGCCCGGTACGAAAAAAGAGATGAGCTTTGGCTCAACGACGCGGTCGATACGGAAGACCAGGAGGCGATGCTTCAGGTTCGTCGAGGGGTCCAGTCCGGATATGCGGTCCGCGGGACATTTTCTCCGACCGAAGAGCAAGGGGCGCATTGGTTCCATCGGAAGATCTCCCTGGCGTTGAACGAAAAAAACTAGTCCCGGATGGTCGAGATCAGAAGAATCGACCCGTCGCTTCTTTTTACTGCACCCGGGTCCACTCCTGTCGCCCGTACCCCTTCGTCGAGAGTCCAACTGTATCCATCCGAGGAAAAGGCAGAGAGTACCCCTTCGGGGCCGGAGCCGTAAAAGCGGATCCCTCCATCGACCAGAATAGGGTTTCCGAGCATGTTCATGTCGAGGACGATTTCTTCCCCCCAGGTGAAGGTTTTTCCATCCTGAGAGATCGCATGGAGGTTGACCAATCCGTCCGCACCCGGCTTGGGCGTGAAAAAGTGCCATTCGTCGTTGAACCGGATTACGGTGGGGTCGAGTAGATTGACTCCTGCCAGGGTAATACAGGGGCCTTCATATTCGAAAACGCCCTCGACCGAATCGGCGATCGCCGAGGCAGGATGGGCGTTTGCCATTCCATTTGGGTGGATCGTGAAATAGAGCCGGACCCTTCCATCTTCCAATTCCACCAGACTCGGGTCGACCAGTTGCGAATCCCCTTCCATAGGGGGAACATTTTCACAGAGGATCGGGAAAGGTCCTTTCCAGGTTACGCCTTCATCGTCCGAAAGAGAGTAGGTCATGATTCCGAACAGCGCTTCGTCTTCGAAGGAGAAATATTGGTAGGTGGCGATGATCTGTCCTGAATTTATTCTGAGGAGGTTTGGGACCCCTGCATGTTCGAGAAAAGGAGCATCTTCTCCGAAGATTAAACCGTCTTCTGACTCGGATATCACCAGGTTGCCGAACCATGGCGCATTCTGCACATTTCCGGGGACCCAGGAGGGGATCTCTCCTGTCTCTGTTGGAGTCGTTTCTGTATTTCCTCCGTCCGATCCACAACCCCAGAGAAGGGGTAGGAGAAAGAAGAGAGAAAGAGAGATCTTTTTCATATGGGGTCCTCCTATATTCGCCTACCTACCTATGAACCGTTATCGAGAGGGTGTGTCGGGAAAAGAAGCTTTCCTTACTGGTTCTTTGCAACCCATCGGTTAAAGAGTGGCTGGTAGAGCAAGAACCAAATTAGAAGGATCCAGGGTAGTGTGGTGAGGGCGGGATCGTCTCCAGATATTCGGACATAGGAGATGAGAATGAGACCGAGTCCCAACTTAAAGAGGGTGACATAGAGAACGACCCAAAGCCAACCCCAGTTTCGGTTCTGGCGGATTCGATCGGCCCAGCGGAATGACCAATGTTTTTTCAGGAAGGGTCCCATCTTGTTGTTCATTATTATAATTGATTTTGACCTCTTGGTTAATCCATTGACCTTTTGGGGGAAAATCGGTTCCATGAGGTCTGAAAGAAAGGGAGAAAATACATATGTATGGGATGGTGAATCAAGCGGTACGGGGTTTGGTGTTGGAGCAGTTCGGCCAGGATGCGTGGAAAAATATCCATGAGAAGGCGGGCGCCCCGGAGAATTTTGATTCTTTCAATAATTACGATGATGCCATTACCTATGGACTTGTTGGTGCCGCAACGGAGGTCCTTGAACTCCCGGCGGAAAAGATATTGTTTGCCTTTGGTGAATATTGGGTGTTGAAGGTTGCGGCGCAATCGTACGCCGATCTTATGGACAAGACGGGAACTGACTTTCTTTCGTTTGTGAAAGGCCTTGATCATATGCATAGCCGGATCAAGGTTACATTCCCCAACTACAAGCCACCCTCCTTTCGAGTAGAGGCCCTCGCGGAAGATCGTTTCCAACTCGACTATTATTCGGATCGGGAAGGCCTGCTTCCCTTTGTGGAAGGGTTGATGCACGGCCTTGCTACGCATTTCGAGCAGAAGGTTGAAATTCGGCAAGTTTCGGATGCCGATCACCCTATGCCGTGCAAACGGATGGAAGTTTCCTATCATCCTGTTTCGAACGGATAAGATTTGGTGCAACGGTTGCCATGGAAACTGCTGGAACCTCTGACGCCATACCATGCGGTATGGAATGCCGAGGGAGAGCTGTTCCATATTTCCGAACCTCTTCGAAAATTCTGGAAGACGGAGGAGCCCCTTTCCGTTCTTCAGGGGAAGATGAAACTCCTTCGACCCTTCTCCGGCATTATTCAGGCGGCCTGGTTGTCGGAGTTGACGGCTCTTAATCTGCAGTTCACTCACATGGATCATCCCGACCTTGTGATTCGGGGGCAGGTGATTTCCTATGAGGACTTCTGGATCCTTGTGGGGTCTCCCAATGTACACTCTGTCGCCGAACTGACAAAGATGGGTTTGAAATTGTCCGATCTTCCCATTCATGACGGCATGGGGGACCTTCTGATTGCGGTCGAGACGAGTCTCGTGGCTCATCGGGAAACCGAAGAGCGTTCCCGCGAACTTGCGAAGGCGAATGAAGAACTGCTTGCGGTCAACCTTGCTTTATCTGGATTCGTTCCTCCGTCTGTTCTCAAGAGTCTAGGGCTCGAAGAGGATTCCGGAGACGATGCGGGAACTCGGGCGGAAATGGTGGGGCGATTCATCGAACATCTACAGGCGGCGATTGAGTTTCGGGAGAGTTTCCTTGCCAATATGAGTCATGAGCTTCGTACCCCTCTCAATGCCATTCTGGGGGTTACGGAGGTTCTGCAAGAGGGGGTATATGGAGACCTTACCGAAAAGCAGTTGGAGATGCTTCATACGGTAGAGAACAGCGGAGACCATCTTCTTTCCCTGATCAACGATGTCCTCGATTTAAGTAAGATTGAAGCGGGAGAAGCGAATGTCCGTATCGGGGAGTTTAAACTGGATGCGCTCTGTGATTCGGCTCTCCAGCTCATCCGACAGCAGATTCGGAACAAGGGGCTCGAATTAAAATTCGAAAATAAAAGTCAGCACGAAACCCTTTTTGTGGATGGGCGTCGTATTCGCCAGGTGCTGCTCAATCTCTTGAGCAATGCGGTGAAATTTACAGATGAGGGGCATATTTCTCTTCGTGTGGATGATGTTTCCGGGGTGGAGATGATCCGGTTTCGGGTGGAGGATAGCGGAATTGGGATTTCTCCGGAAGACCAGGAGAACCTCTTTCAACCTTTCTTTCAAGTCGATCATGGACTCTCTCGGAAATATCAAGGGACCGGGTTAGGCTTGGCGATTACTTGGAGGACGGTGGAACTTCATGGTGGGCAGATCGAACTGGAGAGTGTCCCCGGGAAGGGAAGTTGTTTTAGCGTGGTTCTTCCCGTGAAGGCCGAAAAGTCCGAGGTGGGAAAAGGCCTTGGAAAGGGGACCGCGTTACGTCGAAAAGATGCCCTTCGTGCTGATTTTACTACTCCGGATCCAACGTCACTCTTGGCGGCCGCCTCTCCCTACATTCTTGTGGTCGATGATGTGGCGGATAATCGGACTCATGTCGTTGACTATTTTCAGCATGCCGGTTTTGAAGTCGATGTTGCGGAAAACGGAATGGGAGCTCTCCAGAAAATATTTGAGAAACAACCCGATCTTGTTCTTTTGGATATCCAGATGCCGGGAATAACGGGGTTGGACGTGATCCGGTGTCTGCGGGTGATCTCAAGCACGAGGAATCTCCCTGTGATTGCTCTTACCGGATCGGCCTTAGAAACGGACCAGGAGCGTTGTATGGAGGCGGGGGCCGATGCCTTTTTAGCCAAGCCGTGTATTCTTGCGGAACTGAAGAGCCTGGTTCTCTCTCTCCTAGATAAGAAGAATACCGATCTAGGGAGGAACCAAAAATGACGGACGTTCCACCGGGGCCCTGGAATATTTTCTTAGTAGATGATCGTCCGGAGAATCTCGGATTTGTGAAGGATGCCCTGGCACATGCGGGACATCGGGTGGAAACTTTTCTAGAAGGTCGTGCCGCTCTGGAGAAGATGGAGGAGTCTCCCCCTGACTTTGTTCTTTTGGACCTCGAGATGCCCGGAATGAGCGGAATCGAAGTCTTGGGCGAAATTCGTAAGGGGGATCGCTATTCCGAAGTGATTGTCATTGTTTTGTCGGCGCATCCGAGGGAAGACGTGGAAGAAGAGTCGTTGGCCGCGGGGGCGAATGAGGTGATGAGTAAACCAATTCGTTTGCGTCTTCTTCGGGAAATGCTGCTCTCCCTTAAGGGAATGAAATAAGACGAAGATCTCGTTTGCACTTTCTTTCAACGTCTGATGAAATGTGATTCGCTTCTTCAGGGAAGGAACCAGATATGGATGTAACGGCGGATCGAGCGATACATGTCTTCGCGGTCGATGATGATACTAGTTCCCTTGAGGTTCTCGAGGCGGCTTGCGTGATCGCAAAGTTCCGGTTTTCTTCGACGAGTCGTCCCAAGGAGGCCTTGAAACTCGTTCGAGAACTGGAGCCGGATGTCATTCTTCTCGATGTCATGATGCCGGAGTTGGATGGATTTGACCTCTGTCGTCTGCTCAAGGCCGAAGAAGATCTCCAGCTCATTCCCATTGTCTTGGTTACTGCGCTCGATTCCAAAGAGGACAAAATCAAGGGGTTGGAGTCGGGGTGTGACGACTTTATGTCCAAGCCGATTGATCGGATTGAATTGACCGCCCGGGTCAATTCCCTCGCTCGGGTTCGGCGGTTAACTGAAAATTTGGATGATGCCGAGAAGGTTCTCGAAATGTTGGCGCGAGGGGTGGAAGCGAAAGATGAGACGACCGGAGATCATTGTGACCGCCTTACGAAAGCGGGGATCGCCTTTGGAACCCACCTCAATTTTTCTACCCCTGATGTGAAAGCGCTTGGGCGGGCGGGCGTCTTACACGATATTGGCAAGATTGGAATTCCGGATGCGATTCTTTTGAAACCAGGAAAGTTGACGCCCGATGAGTGGAAGGTGATGGAGACGCACACAACGATCGGGGCGGGCCTTCTGAAGCCGCTTCGGACGATGCAACGGGTCCTTCCCATTGTTCGAAATCATCATGAAAGATGGGATGGGAAAGGGTACCCCGATGGGCTTGCGGGAGAAGATATTCCGCTTCTGGCACGGGTCTTTCAATTGCTCGATGCCTTTGATGCGCTTACGAGCGAACGTCCTTATAAGCGGGCCTTCACGGTCGAAGAGTCGTGTGATATTCTCGCGAAAGAGGCCGAAAGCGGGAAGTGGGATCCTCGCCTTTTGAAAGAGTTCCTGCTTCATCACCAGGCTTCCGGAGAAAATTATCCAATGGAAACTCAGGGTAAGAAAGCGGACCACGATGAGTGAAGAGACTGGGGAGCAAGACAAGCCGGGAACGAAAATCCGATCCCTTGAGGAGAAGCGGGTTCTGATTGTTGAGGACGATCCCGACCAGGGAGACCTTCTCCGGGAGGTTCTCGTTGATCGAAACGCCTTTGTGACGGTTTGCACCGATGCTCAATCTTGTCTGATGCAGGACTTGGGCCGCTTCGATGTGGTCCTCCTAGATCAGAATCTTCCCGATTCGACAGGGATCGAGCTTTTGGAGCGGATTCTTATCAAGCAGAGGCTTCCCATTATCATGGTGACGGGGGAAGATGATTACGAGATTGCGGTCGACGCGATTCAGAGGGGGGCCTCCGACTATATCTGTAAAGTGGGGGACTATCTGCGGGTGATTCCTCTGGTCGTACAGAAAAATCTGGAGCAGTTTCGTCTTCGAGAAGAGAACAAGCGTTTGGCAGGAGAACTTCTCAATCGAATCCGGGAAGTGGAGCAGTCGAGCCGGGTGAAGGACGAATTTCTCGCGAGCGTCAGTCATGAGCTTCGAACTCCGCTCAATGCGATCATGGGACTATCGGAAGCGTTGCAGGAGGAGGTGTACGGGCCGTTGACCGAAAAACAGACCTCCTCCCTAAAAACGATCGAGAACAGTGGCCGGCGGTTGCTCAATCAAATCAACGATGTGATCGATCTGAGTCGGATCGGAACCCGAAAGATCCACCTGGAAAGGCAGGACATCAATATAGAGCAGAGTTGCAAACAAGCGATCAATTATGTGCAGTCGGCGGTGAAGGCAAAGAATCAGTCGGTTACGTTCCAGGGGGATGGACTGTTCGAAACGGTGTATGTTGATCCGAAACGGTTCCGGCAGATTCTGCATAACCTTCTGGATAACGCGATCAAGTTTGGTCCTGAGGAGGCCTCCATTGAGGTGAGGGCGACCACCCTTCAGGAAGAGGCGATGGT
>CAYRLD010000110.1:0-7660 GCA_964424925.1 uncultured Planctomycetales bacterium | reverse complement strand
ATGCACACTCTCCGCCCTTTTTTATTTTTGCTGACTTTAGGAAATAACTTCGAGGCTCTTGCCTACTTTGATAAAAGCCACAAGAGCTCTCTCGATATCAGACCGTTCATGGGCCGCACTGATCTGCACTCGAATGCGGGCTTTTCCCTTGGGAACAACCGGGTAGCTAAACCCAATCACATAGATTCCTTCCGCTAACATTGCCTTGGCGAATTCTCCTGCGAGTTTTGCATCCAAGAGCATGATCGGAACGATGGGCGTTTCCCCCGGTTGAATCGTAAAGCCGGCTTTCTGGATTTCATCGCGGAACCAAGCGGTGTTCGATTCCAATTTGTCTCTAAGGTCCGTCGTCTCCCCTAGGATTTCGAATGCCTTTTGAGCCGCCCCTACAATCGGCGGGGGCACCGTATTCGAAAAGAGGTAGGGACGAGATCTTTGCCGGAGAAATTCGATGATCTCCCTCCGCCCACTGGTAAATCCTCCCGAAGCACCCCCAAGGGCTTTGCCAAGAGTGCTGGTAACAATGTCGACACGGTCTTGAACCCCAAAGTGTTCGGGGGTCCCCCGGCCGGTTTTTCCGATAAACCCAGTAGCATGGGAATCATCCACCATCACAAGAGCATTATATTTCTCCGCTAGGTCACAAATCTCACCCAACTTTGCAAGATCCCCATCCATAGAAAAGACCCCATCCGTCGCGATCATTCGGACCCGACGTTCTTGAGTCTTTTTCAAAATCTCTTCCAACTCGGTCATATCCGAATGGGCATACCGATGACGTTCCGCTTTACAAAGCCGTACCCCGTCTATAATGCTCGCATGGTTAAGGGCATCACTGATGATGGCATCTTCTTTGGTCAGTATCGTTTCGAAGAGCCCCGCATTCGCATCGAAACAGCTGGAATAGAGGATGGTATCTTCCGTCCCCAGAAATCGAGCAATGGTCTCTTCTAAGGTCTTATGGATATCTTGTGTTCCGCAGATAAAGCGAACCGAAGACATGCCATATCCATGGCTATCCAGAGCATCATGTGCCGCCTGAATAATGGCGGGATGGGAAGAGAGGCCGAGATAATTATTTGCGCAAAAATTGAGAACCTCGTCCGAGCCAACTCGGATCGAAGATCCCTGTGGACCAAGAATCACCCGCTCATCCTTGTAGAGTCCGGCCTCCCGGATATTCGCGATCTCTTCGTCTAAGATTGGTTTCACTGTATTTGTCATGTAGATCTCCCCGAGCGTTGTGGAATTGAATGAAGGAGAAATATTAGATCCGCGACCACAGGAGGGGTCAAGGAAAGATCGTTACCGGGGGATCGGAACCCATCCCTCGGCAGGCCAGACACTCGGAGGAGTCGCTTGACCTCGTTTTCTCCATACCTTCCGGTCTTGCGTAAGAACGTAGGTGTGGTCCCCGGTATGACCAAGGAGAGAAGGGGAGGCTGCAATTACATATCGGGATTCGTTTGCCTTCACAACCGAAAATAGATAGCCCGCAAAGGGGACCCGATTTCCGGCTGGAGCTAAACCAGGGGTTCCCGTAGGAAGAGGCGACCGATCTGCATATGCGAGTTCCTCCGGAATCAGCCTTACCGCCTTGCCCCCGGAAAGAAACCGGTACAGACCGGATAGATCCCGAATCCAATACGTCCGTCTCCCATCCCCATAGGGGTCTCCATTACGAAACTGTTCCTGGGCCCAGGCAATCTTCTGCAAAGCTTGCATGGCCCTTATTTCATTTTGTTGCCGATCCAAACGATCTCGGGAAAAGGTTCCCGCCGCCCGGCAAACATCTCGTGTAGAAGAAATTTTCATCGATTCAAGAACCGTTTCCATCCCGCCATACATTTCTGTTACATGGGAAACATCCGTTTCCTCCCGAATACCAACGATAAGGGAACAATGAGCCCGGTGATCCTGATCCACCCGAACGCTTACTCCGATCCCCGTGTCTCCCCCAGAAAGAGGTGCCAGAAGCCCGAGAGAGATCTTCGATATAATCCGAATTTCTTCTTGAGATGGGTTTTTCCCAAAATAGACGAAGTCCCCCGGAATCAAATTCTGCCAGGTTGCTTTTTGTCGCGGAGAAAGAGACTGAGGAAATCTTTTGGCCCGGATCCCTTTAACTTTTACCCCCTCTTCTACGAGCCATGAAGCGCCATGAAGAACCCTTGTGGGGGAAATACTGACTGAGAAGAGATCCTTCCGAAGAATAGCCCCCTTCTTTTTGTACCCTTGGTCTAGAAGATCCTTTTCGACCTTCTTCGGATCAAATGTCCCTTCGTAGAGAGATACGGATTCAATCCCATTGCCGGCACGGTAGAGCGTCGCGATCTCCGTCGTTCCGGGAAAGAGAATTTTTCCCTCCCGAAAAAATAGAGTTCCCTTCATATTCCGATAGACGACAAAATCCCCTTCCGGTAGATCGTAGAGAAGCGCCGGAAGTGGGGTCCGTTGAAAATAGGCCCACCCTAAGTAGAAAAAGGCCGCAAGAATGACCACCGTGCCGAACCCCATAGAAAGTTTTCGAACCTTTTTCTTATCGGTCCGGCCTGTTTGGCTCGGGAGAAGAGTCCCCAGAACCTCTATATTTCCGGAAGCCGCTTCTGCATCAGGATCATCACTATACCGAGGTGCAAATATGGGACGTTCACAATCGGAACAGCGGACCCTCTTCTCGGCTTGAGAAAGTTCCACCTGGAGGCGGCATCCACATTCTGAACAAGCAAATCGTATCGACATCCAACCTGAGAATACCCCCTTGAAAAAGGTTCCGGACACCTTTTTTTATCCTACAATGCATCGGTGAAATCAAAACGGATCCGCGGACACCTTCTGACCCCTACCGCAGAAGGAAAATGGGTCGACAAACGGGATGCTACACTTGAGATTGATCCCGAAGGTCGAATCACAAAAATCTCCTCCCGCCTCGAAGCGGAAGAAGATTGGAGACCCCATTACCTCCTTCCCGGATTTGTTGATACCCATGCCCATGTACCACAACACCCGATGTGCGGAGTGCATGCGGATCATCTCTTAACCTGGCTTGAGAAATGGGTCTTTCCTCTCGAATCTAAATTCAAGGGGGAAGGAGCGGACGATTTTTTCCGGGAATGCCTCAGGAATGGAACAACTTCCGGAGCCTTCTACTCTTCTGCTTGGCCCCAAGCAGCGGACGCATGCCGGAAATCGATGAAAAAGCTTGGCATGAGAGGATGGGTGGGGATGCCCCTCATGGACTTGCAAGTATATCGAAACGACCTAAAAAAGCTCCCCTTACGTAAACGCACCGCAAAAGTGATTCGCGAACTCGAAGCCGAAGCTGGGAAAGATGGAGAAATTCGATCTGCCGTGACCCCTCGATTTGCGCTTTCTTGTTCGGAAGAACTTTTAGAAGCGGCCGGATCTTTCGACCTTCCGACTCAAACACATATATCCGAGCATCCGGAAGAAGTCCGTGCCATTAAAAAACGGGGAAAAGATTACCTTCATATCTATGAAAGTCCAGGGCTCGTACATTCGTCGACGATACTCGCCCACGGGGTATGGTTATCCCGGAGTGAATGGACCCGAATCCGTAAGGCAGAAGCGACCGTTGCTCACTGTCCCGCCGCCAACCTCTTTCTCGGAAGCGGGGTCATGGATTGGAAAGAAGGCCGAAAAGGAAATCTAGCTCTCGGAACCGATGTCGGAGCCGGACCGAGCCACTCCCTCTACGATGTTATGAGAACGAGTTGGAGCGTCCACCATGGGACTCCCTCCCCAAGGGAACTTCTTGAAATGGCCACGCTGGAAGGAGCGAAAGCAATAGAGGAACCGGTCGGATCCCTTCAACCTGGTTTTCGTGGGGATATTCAGGTTCTTGACAAAGATCGGATCCTCGCTTCTTCGGCCGATTCTCTCGAGGACCTCCTTTCTAGGATCGTCCATAGGGGAGGGGCACATGCTCTCCGTGCAATCTATGTGGGAGGGAAGCGGAGAAGAGTCTAATAGATTCTCTTGCTACATCTTCCTCCTCTGCTATATTCGGATCATTCATGTCACGCTGGAATTCCATAGCCGAAAGGTCGATCGAAGGGTCTCCCCCCACGCGGGAAGAGGCACTGGAGGTTCTCCGTTGTCCAAAGGGAGAACTTCTCGATCTTCTTCAAGCGGCCTATCGGGTCCGCAGCCACCATCATGGAAAAACGGTTAAGCTTCATATCCTTCTCAATGCCATGAGCGGGATGTGTCCGGAAGATTGTACGTTCTGCTCCCAGTCGATTGTGTCGAAAGGGGAGATCGAACGATACAGACTGATGTCCAAGGAAGAGATCGTCTCCGCCGCAAAAAATGCAAAAGAGAACAAAGCTTGGAAGTTCTGCATTGTTACCTCAACAAGAGGGCCAAACGATAAACAGCTCGATGTCATCTGCGACGCTGTTCGGGAAATCAAAGAAACCGTCGGGATCCGAATCTGTACGTCCCTTGGAATATTAACGGACAATCAAGCTGTACAACTCAAAGAGGCCGGAGTAGATCGTTTCAACCATAACCTCGAAACGAGTGCGGATCACTATGAATCGATCTGTAGCACTCATACATATCAAGATCGAGTCCAAACTGTAGAAAAGGTTCGTGCGGCTGGAATGGAAGCGTGCTCGGGGGGAATTCTCGGAATGGGGGAGAGCCTCGAGGATATTGTGGAACTTGCCTTTGCTACCCGGAAACTGGGGGTCGAATCGATCCCGGTGAACTTTCTCAATCCCCGACCGGGAACCCCACTGGAAGAACTCGACCTCCCAGAACCGGACCTCTGCCTAAAGACACTTTGTCTCCTTCGCTTTGTTAATCCGGATAAGGATATTCGGGCCGCAGGAGGAAGAGAACTCGCTCTGCGCAGCATGCAACCGTTCGTTCTCTATCCCTGCAATTCTATGTTCACAGATGGATATCTAACGACCGATGGAAATAAACCGAATGAGGATCACCAAATGATCGAAGATATGGGTTTTGAAGTGGTGGTAGAATCATGAAGAATATTCATTTCGTACTGTTGGCCCTCCTCAACCTCGTTTCCATTGGGGTCTCCGGCGGCGTTGCCCTGGGAATGTCCTGGAAAGAGTGGTGGCACCCGCTTCTCATGATTGGAGCCTCCGCCACGATCGTCAGTTCGCTCGTCCTCTGGTTTCTGGAAAAGCAATATGGAGAGGAATCCCCAGAACGATCGAGAATCGCCTGGGCGGGAAATATCCTCTTTGTAGCCGGAATCGGGCTCGCCATCGCGGTTCTTTCCGCGACAGGCTCCATTGGTCTGTGAAGCAATCCTTAGAGGAAACCGCCCGCCGCTTCGATGAAATGGCGGATGAGTATGACGAATCCTCAACCGAATGGCTCACCCGCGCTCAACAAGTCGTCCTTGAATCTTCCCGCCCTAAAGAGGGCGAAAGGGCGATCGACCTCGGAACCGGCACAGGGGTACTCGCAAAAGGACTGGCCCCTCGACTGAAAGAAGTCATCGCGATCGATATTAGCGTACGAATGCTTGAGAAAGTGGATTCCCACAAACTCCCCAATGTCAAAACGCTTCTGGCCTCGTTCGATGATTTTGAACCCAACATTTCCGGCCATATAGATTTAGTCGTCTCCAACTTTGCCATGCACCATTTGGATCAAATCGGAAAAGCAAAGGCGATCAAATCCATTTCCTCCGTTCTCTCTCCCAAAGGAAGATTTGTTCTCGGAGACCTCATGTTCTTTGAAGAGACAACTCTCTATGACGGACTTTTTGATCCAGAGGTCGATGACCTATCTTCGGTCTCATTCCTAGAAGAAACCCTCCGAAACCTCGGTTTTTCCGTATCCACGAAAAAACTTCATCCGATCGTTGGGGTAATTCTCGCGGAGCGTTGAGCCGAGTTGACACCCCTGCTATAATCCGCGGCCATGCCGAAGAATATACCTCTCCTGGGAGCGCATATGTCCGTCGCCGGAGGTCTCTACAAAGCGTGCGAGCGTGGGCAAGAAGTGGGGATCAACGCTCTTCAGATCTTTACGAAAAATGATCGACAGTGGAAAGCGAAGCCTCTCACCGATGAAATGACGGACGCCTTTAAATCATCTGAGAAAGAGGCGGGAATTAAAGTTTCCTTCGCGCATGATACCTATCTACACAATCTGGCCACCGTGGATGAGACGCTTCGAAAAAAGTCGATGGATGGATTCACTCATGAAATGGAGCGGTGTGAGAAACTCGGACTGTCCTATCTGATCAGCCACCCTGGAGCGCCCAAGGATGCCGGCGAAGAGAAGGGGTTGGAAAATATGATCCGATCCCTGGATGAAATTGACGAACGGACAAAAGGATTCAAAACCCAAGCCCTCCTCGAAACGACAGCGGGTCAGGGAACGGTATTGGGGTGGAACTTTGACCACCTCAAAATCATCCGGGAAGGAGTAAAGAATCCGGAACGAATCGGTTTCTGCGTCGATACCTGCCATATCTTTGCCGCCGGATACGATATCCGAACAAAGAGTGGGTGGGACGAAACGTTCGCGGAATGGGAAGAAAAGCTGGGAATTGAAACCATTAAAGCGTTCCATGTGAACGATTCGAAACAGGGGCTCGGTTCCCGGGTCGACCGGCACGAGCATATTGGGCAGGGGCACATCGGAATCGAGGCCTTCCACTGTCTGATGAATGACAAAAGATTCAAAGACGTTCCGAAGGTGCTCGAAACCCCGAAAGTGGGTAACATGGACGTGGAAAACCTTAAAAAGCTACGGAGCCTCGTGAAATGAAAGCCTTGATGAAAAAGGCCGCCGAAGCGGGAGCCGTCCTGACCGACGTGGATGTTCCCACGATCGGGGATGACGATGTCCTCCTCAAGGTTCGCGCGACCTCTATTTGCGGGACCGACCGGCATATTTTTGAATGGAATAGCTGGGCGCAATCGGTGATCAAGCCTCCCCTCGTTTTTGGCCACGAATTCAGTGGGGAAGTGGTGGAAAAGGGAAAGAATGTCTCCACGCTCAACGAGGGCGATACCGTTGCTGTGGAAAGCCATGTTCCCTGTCAGACCTGCCCACAATGTACGAACGGAACGATGCACATCTGCGATCACCTTGAGATTTTCGGAGTAGACCGCCCAGGTTGCTTTGCGGAATATGTATCGGTCCCCGCCATCTGTGCCTGGAAGGTTCCCAACTCCATGCCTCCAGAAATCGCCTCCATCATGGAACCAATGGGAAATGCGGTTCATGCGGTGAGTGCCGGGGACGTGGAAGGACAGACGGTCGTTGTCATGGGATGTGGCCCCACGGGGCTCTTCGCTACCGCAGTAGCAAAGGCAGAAGATGCGGCCAAGGTCATCGCGGTCGACATCAATCCAAAAAGACTTCAGATGGCCGCCAACGTAGGTGCGGACGAACTTCTCGATGGAGGGGATCCCCATCTGATAAAAAAGATCTTCGGGGAAACGAGTCTAGGGGGTGTCGACGTCGTCCTCGAAATGTCCGGTAGTGCCCGGGCCATGGTGAATGGCCTTCGGTGCCTAAAAAAAGGCGGATCATTTATCTCTTTCGGGCTACCGGGAAAACCGGTTGAACTCGACTTGGCGAATGATGTCATCCTTCCAGGAAGAAAAATTATTGGCGTCGTAGGACGCTTGATGTTTGAGAC
>CAYRLD010000109.1:0-7668 GCA_964424925.1 uncultured Planctomycetales bacterium | reverse complement strand
TGGCGAATTCCCGCCTTCTTCACGCGGGGGTGTGTTTTCATGCCTCGATAGGCCTCTTGTATGGCGGGATAAATATCGGTTCCCCCATCAGCAAGAATCCGATAAATCCGATCTCGGATATGGGCTTTACGGCCAGGGGATGTGAATTCCAGAGCCCATTTTGGTTTCGCATCAAAAGCGATTACCCCGATGGAATCTTCGGGCGATAACGTATCCCCTGTAACACGGCAAGCTTCTTTTACCAACTCAAGCTTTCGACCCGCCATACTTCCAGATTTATCCACGACAAGGAGAAGGGCTATTGTAGGGGAGGGGCGTCTTTCCTTTTTGGAAGGGGGGGAGACCTTTATCTCGGGTTGCTTGGGCTCCGCTTGCTTTGGAACCGTGGTGTCAAATTCTACGGGAAGGATGCTTGCTATGGGGGAGGTCGCATACTCGGCTCCTGCATGGGGCTCCGGGCGTGCCAGAAACCAAAATCCGCCTCCATTTTCGATGAAAGGTTTTAGTCGGTTCATGAATTTAGGGGTAAAGGTATAGGCCGAGAGTCCTACCGAGCAAATGACGTGGAAATAATCGAAGGAGATCTCGTGTAGTTGCGAGGGCTGGATGATTCGGGTGTCGAAATTATGAGCGCTTAACATGTGCTCTAGGGTTTGTGCCACACCCGGGTTTCCTTCTATGAGAAGGAGTTTCGGCTTTCCCGTCACAATCAGAGGGGAGGTTCCGAAATTGTTCCTTGGTTCGGTATCTCTTTCAGACTGAAGAAATGCGTGGAGAGTCTGGGGCCCTCCTGAGAAATTTCCAATGAGATTAGAGAAGAGAACGGTTGTTTTCCCGCGCAAGAGGGGGACTCCCTTCTTTTTCCACTGGGTTTTCCCTGTTTGGAGCAGAAGGTTTACCTCGATTTGGGAAGAACTGTACAAATCCATACGTACATCAAAGGGTTCCCCCGAACGAATGGCCAAAGGGTGGCGAATCCCAACGACAGCCGCGTCTGAACTCTCTTCTTGAGGAGGGATTATGGCTCCTTCAAATGATGGGCGGGCGGGGAAGGTCTGCAAGGGGTCTTTCCCATCAGAGAGTAGAATAAGGTTTTTAGATTCAATTCCGAGCGTCGCGGCAAATGTCAGTGCGTTTTTGAAACTCGTTTGAGCCGATTTTAGACTTTCTTTTCGTAAGGCGGAATCTCCTCGTATTTTGCCATAGATTTCTGAACGAGGAACCTTAAGGGGGGACGTCGATAAAGGGATCAAAAGTTCCGCTTCTCCTGCAAACGCGATTAGACCCGATGGGGTTCCGGGGGGGCGGCTTTCAATGTAAGAGATTGCCTTTTCGAGGTTCTCATCCGAGATGCTTTCGGATACATCGAGTAGGAACCAGGTTTCTGTAAGTGATTCTCCCGTATGAAGGAGGAAAGGCTTTGCAAAGAACGTGATGATCCCAAGAACGAGGATAGACCGGAGCAATAGAGTTGCGTTCTTTCTTTTCCGAGAAAGCCGGGATTGAGAACGGCGAGAGAAGAGAATGAGAAGCGCGAGAAGAAGGGGGGCGAGAAGGAAGAAGGCCGGAGATTCAAAATTAATCACGGGGGCTACCTTCGGACCAATAGTAGCGATCCCGGTTATATTTTATTCTCCAAGTTCGATATATGTCCCACTGTTCTCTGGAAAGAAGAGCTCGAATTTGCATATCGGTATCTGCGCAAATGCGATCAACGAGCGCATGATACGATTGATTCATCATTGCTTTGAAATCTGGGCTTTCTCCCTTTTGGAAGACGGGTTCCAATTCCTTGTCTAGGTATTCGATCCAATACGTTTCTTCTTTCTGGAAAAGGGGAAGTACACTGCTTTTCTGGTAGGAAGATAATTGTAATTTTCCAGACAGTTTGGCCAGATTCTTATCGAGTTCGGCAGGGTAGGCTACTTTCCAGGCGTTCCACCATTTTCGGGCTTGATTCCCTCTCCTTTTCTCCAAAGAGCGCTCAGGCAATTTCTCTGGAGGGCCCGGGGAGTGAAATCCCATGGGAGCGTCCGACTGTGGACCTTCCGGTGCAATGGGTGTGGGGTTTGGGGTGGATTCTGGGTCATTCTTCTGTCGTTGGAAAAAATGATGCATGAGTAGGCCGCAAAACCCTACGAAGGTCATAAGGGCAATGGTTTTGAAAACGAAGTTTCCTCTATTGATTGGTTCGTCCCTTTTCACTTGATCAGTCTTGCGGCGCCCCAATCGGCGAAATCACCTACGTTGGCATTGTTCCCAAAATCAACCACAAGTCGAATTTGCTTTGCTCCCGAAAGGTCGAGGTCAACAACTTTGGCAATTTCCCCAGCCTGGGCCCTTGTTTGAAAGGCTACTTTGTCATCGATCCACACTTCAAATTGAACATCCCCTCCGGGGAGGGCATCGTCGATTCCAATCGAAGCCTGAAATCTGCGGAAGGGGTTCTCTAGGTCATATCGCAGAGAGGAATAAGCCCGAACTCCGATTCCTTTCTGAAATTCAACTCCATTAATGACAAGAGGGCTTCCTGCAGCGCTTTGGTCTTTTTTCCATGGGTAAGAAAGATCGCTTGCGAGAGGTTTCCCATCGATCGGTCGTATGTAGTTCGCATTTTCTTCCACAGCGGTAGGGGGTATATCAGAAAGGTAAATTACTTTTCCATTTCGGAAGTAGAGGGCGGCCATCATAGATGTGGCAATTCTGATCTCGTTTCCATGAAGAGTTGTGAAGTGCAATTTTCCGTTCTCTAAGGCGTTCAGGTGGCCTTGTAGTGCAGAACCGTCTCTCGTATGCAGAATAGAAAATAGAGTCTTGGGCGGGGCCGGAGGGTCCTCTGGAGGGTCCATGAAAAAGAGAAGGGAAATCTCAGAGAAGGGGAGCTTTTTGTCGGTTCGTAGTCTTTTCGAATAATAATCAATATAACCCTTTTGGATTAGATTGATGGTTCCCTCCGCATGGTCGTTCGATTTCGTAACAATAAGGTCATTTCTTCCCGTTGTATTCGGAAAATTGCGTGGCCAATATTTTTTGTTGGACAGGAAACGAAGCGTCTTCAATTGTTCAAAGGGAAGGTCCATTTCTCCAAACGCTTTAGAATCGATCCTGACTCCATCCTCTTCTTCCGTGGGCCCCAGGATGGTTCCAAATATTTTGTCCCCCGAATTTGTCGTGCAGAGAATACTTGCTGAAGTGAGGGATTTCTTGGGTCGTAATTTTTCTTGAAGAATTTCGACAATTTCTGAGCAAGGAAGTGTTCTTTCTCGGTTATCTTTATCCGTATATTGGAGCAAAAGAGTGCTTTTTGAATTGGTGATCGAGTAGTTCTCCACCTGAATTCGTTCGTTTTCAGCGGTAAGGACCACAACCTGGGCCGAAACCGGGAAGGCCAGGGAAAATAGAAGGCTCACGGTTCTAATGATGTGCATGACCGGTGAATTATAAATGATGAGGTGGTCCCCATGCAAGGCAGCTTGGGTAAATGAACCCCTTGATTGACCGATCATTGTCCTCACTATATATTTAGACGTTTCTCAAACCTCCACCGTTAGGATCCTTTCATGCGTTACAACAATATTCTGGAAGCGGTAGGGCGAACCCCCCTGATCCGCCTGAACCGTTTGTGTGATGGTCTCAAGCCCTCAATTTACGTGAAAGCGGATCAATTGAATCCGGGCGGAAGTGTAAAGGATCGGATCGCCATCTCGATGGTTGACGATGCTGAAAAGAGGGGGGTCCTGCGTCCTGGAGGTACAATCATCGAAGGGACGAGCGGAAATACCGGTTTTGGTCTTGCTCTGGTGGCTGCCGTTCGGGGCTACAAAATGATTTTTACGATCCAGGAGAAGCAATCCCGGGAGAAAATTAATCTTCTCAAGGCCCTTGGAGCGGAAGTGATTGTTTGTCCGACGGCGGTGGCTCCGGACGATCCGCGAAGTTACTATTCGATCGCCCAAAAGCTCGCAAAAGAAATCCCCAACTCTTACTACATGAATCAATATGATAACCCTTCAAATCCAGAAACCCATTACCATTCCACGGGTCCTGAAATTTGGGAGGATACCGAAGGGAAAATTACCCATTTCGTCGTTGGTTTGGGGACGGGAGGGACGGTTAGTGGAACCGCTAAATATCTGAAAGAGAAAAATCCGGATGTGAATATTGTAGGGGTGGACCCTGTCGGGTCTCTCTATCATGAATTCTTTCATAAGGGGCGGATTGGAACGGCTCATTCCTATGCAGTAGAAGGGATCGGAGAAGATATTTTCCCCAAGTGTATGGATTTCAGCCTTTTGGATAACTGTTTGCAAGTCGAGGACAAAGAATGCTTTCTCATGGCTCGTAAACTGTTGCGGGTGGAGGGGATTTTCACCGGTGGATCGGGTGGGGGAGCGGTCAGTGCGGGTCTTCGATTGGCGAAGGATCTTTCTGAAAACGACACCTTGGTGATCTTTCTTCCCGATTCCGGGAACCGGTATCTTTCAAAAATCTACAATGATGATTGGATTCGGGAAAATCAGTATTTTGACCCCGAAGTGGAGTTGACGGCGGAACAGATATTGGATCGAAAAAAACAAGAAACTCTCCTTACGGTGTCTCCTGGAGAAACAATCTATGATGCATTGCATCAGATGAAGAAGTCGGATATTTCTCAGATTCCCGTGATCGAGGAGGGGCTCCCTGTTGGGGCTCTCTACGATGATGATGTCATCGACCTCGTTCTCCATGGGAAAGATTTGAAGGAAACGGTTGTTCGTGAAGTAATGAGAGAACCTTTTCTCATGGTCCCGCGGGGTGTTTCCGCAGATCAAATAGCAGCGAAGATTTCACCGGAGAATCCTGCGGTTCTTGTGGAACTAGGGAACGGTGATTTTAACATCATCACAAAATATGATCTTGTGCAGTCTATCGCAGGGATTGCGGAAGTTTAATCCCGTCATTAAGGAAGGTCTGAATGCGGTTTTCTACGAAGGCTATTCATGCGGGGCAATCCCCCGATCCGGCAACGGGTGCGATCATGACGCCTGTCTATTTAACTTCTACCTATGTTCAACAAGCCCCTGGTGTTCATAAGGGGTACGATTATTCTCGCTCGGGAAATCCTACGCGGGATGCTTTGGAAAAAAATCTGGCGGCATTAGAAAACGCAGATTTTGGGCTCTGTTTTTCAAGCGGTCTTGGGGCCGAGAATACGGTGCTCAATCTTCTGAAATCAGGGGATCATGTCCTTGCTTGTCGAGATCTATACGGGGGAAGTTATCGCCTCTTCACGCAAGTGTGGGAAAAATTTGGGGTGGACTTCTCTTTTGTGAATGCGTTCGATATTTCAGAGATTGAAAAGGGGATTCGGAAAGAGACTCGGCTTCTTTGGTTGGAAACCCCCTCGAACCCTCAACTGAGCATTACGGATATACAATCGGCAGCAGAGATCGCAAAACAACACGGAATTACGGTTGTTGTGGATAATACTTTTGCTACCCCATGTCTTCAGCAACCCCTTGATTTGGGTGCGGATATTGTAATTCATTCGACAACAAAATACCTCGGAGGCCATAGTGATGTGCTCGGAGGGGCTCTGTTAACGCGAGATAATGATATATATGAGCAATTGAAGTTTTATCAGAATTCGGTTGGATCCGTTCCGGGCCCTCTCGATTGTTTCCTTGTCCTCCGTGGAACAAAGACCTTGGATGTTCGAATGGAACGTCACTGTAAGAATGGAGAAGCGGTTGCACGCTTTCTCAACGATCACAAAGAGGTGAAATCCGTTCGTTATCCTGGCTTGCAAAATGATCCCGGCTATACCATTGCGAAAAAACAGATGAGTGCCTTTGGGGGGATGGTCTCCCTCGAATTAGAAGGTGGCATGGAACGGAATATGCGGTTTACGACAAAAACAAAGGTCTTCTCCCTTGCCGAAAGTCTTGGGGGGGTTGAATCTCTCTTAGGACATCCGATTTCGATGACTCATGCTGCGATCCCTAAGGAGGAACGGGAAAAAGGGGGGTTGCCGGATGCCTTGGTTCGTCTCTCTGTTGGAATTGAGGATGAGGCTGATTTGATCGAGGATCTGGATCGCGCGATTATGGAAAGCCGTTGAATGGGAAATTGGCTTTCGGTATGATCCGCCTGGTTCAATCTCTCAGGGAATAAGCATGTCTCGCTTTCAAAAAGGAATTCTCGTCTCAATCGGACTCCTGGGTGCGATCCTCTTGATCGTTTCTGGGTGGATGATTCGTCGTCCCCAAGAGAGTTCTTCTTCCCGTCATTCCACGGTATTTGAGCAGCCGACCTCTCCGAAAGGTCTTCCTCAAGGACTAATTGAGAGAAATGAGAGCGGTATGACCCGGATTCCCGTTCTTGGGTATCTGCGGAATTCGACTGGGGATGGGGTTGAAGGGGCGAATGTAGAAGCCGTAACCTTCATAGGCCAAGCTTTACGAGGGGGAAAGACGAAAACCACGGGGGATGGATATTTTGAACTGAATCTTGTCCCCGGGACTTATTCTCTTCATGCCCAATTGGAAGGGGTTGGGGCGGTTGTCCAAGAGCCCTTTCTTGTTCGGGATGGAGGAAAAGGTCCACCTCCGATAGAATTAATTTTACATCCCGATCTGGAGGTTCCTTTTTTGATCTTGGAAGAAGGGTCGGGACGTCCTATTTCAGGGCTGCAGGTATCCATACGCCGTTTCTATAGAAGTTCCGATCGTTCTCGCTATTCTGTGATCGTTGGAGAATGGTCTTCGGATGAGAACGGACGAGTATCGATCGTTGGACTTTCTCAGGGTGAATACCAGGTTCATTTCTCGGGAGTGGGATTCAATGTGCATTCCCAATTCTTTCAGATCAAAAATGGGAGTTGTTCTCGGCCGCTTCCCTGGAAAGTTGTGATGCAGGGGAATACGTTTCGAGCGATTTTTCAAGTGATGGGGGAGAAGGGGGAGCCTCTTCCTCTGGTGAAAGCTTCGATTGTGTTCCCAAAGGATTCGCGGGAATTTTATTCAAATCCCCGTGGAATGGTTACACTCGATCACCTCCCTCCCGCTTCCTTCCGGGTAGATTTTTCATTGAAAGGGTACGATACTCACCAGGTATCCTTTCAACTCGATTCTCGCGGTCAAGGGATCACATTTCCTTATATGGTGAAATTAAAGAGATCAAATGGCTCCGAATAAAGAGAACAAGGTTCGAGAACGTCTTCATAAAGTTTTGGCTGGGGGGGGCTTTGGGTCCCGCAGGGGATGTGAAGAACTAATCCGTCTCGGAGAAGTGGAGGTTGATGGCGAGGTTGTGACCGACGTCGGAGTTCTTGTTGATCCCTCAAAACAGAAGATCAAATGCTCCGGTCGGTATCTTCGACCGGCCCGTCCTTTAACGATCCTGTTAAATAAACCTCGTGGATATCTTTGCACTTCCAAGGATGACCAGGGACGCAGGACGGTTTTCCAGTTGATCCAGAAAAGTCCGGAACGGCTTTTCACGGTAGGAAGACTGGATGCGGAATCTCAGGGTCTCCTCTTGGTAACGAATGATGGTGAACTTTGTCAGATGTTTACCCATCCCAAATATGAAGTTCCCCGTGTGTATCACGTGCGCGGGGTGGGGAAAGTAACCCCAGAAGCCCTCCGGAAACTTCACCGAGGCGTGTGGTTGTCCGAAGGAAAAAGT